>NZ_JBEXUE010000043.1:0-34749 GCF_040614275.1 Streptosporangium sp. NPDC006013 | reverse complement strand
GATCGCCACCTCCGTACGCAAGCAGGCGCTTCTCGACGCCAGCATGCTCGGCGTGCACTTCACCGGCGGCCCCGACGGCGACGTCGGCGGCGTCACGCGGGCACGGTCGACCCAGTCGAGCAGCTCAGCGCGGGCATGTCCCATGGCGGGGTCGGCGCGGAGCAGACGCAGGGCCTCCTCGATGTCCTCCTCGGCCACCGGGCCGGCCAGCAACTCGCGCAGCCGGACGCTCTCGGGGTCGTCCGACGCCAGGACGTAGAGCACGGGCAGGGTCCGGATGCCCTCGCGCAGGTCGGTGCCCGGCGTCTTGCCCGACTCGGCCGTCTCCGAGGCGACGTCCAGCAGGTCGTCGCCGAGCTGCCAGGCGACCCCGATGGCCTCGCAGGCCCGGGTCAGTCGCTCGACCACCTCGGGCGTGGCACCGCTGAGCATGGCGCCGAACCGGCCGGAGGTGGCGATCAGCGAGCCGGTCTTGTCGGCCAGCACCCCGATGTAGTGGGCCACCGGGTCCTCGCCGGAGCGGGGGCCGATGGTCTCGCGGATCTGGCCGCGGACCAGCCGGGAGAACGTCTGCGCCTGGATCCTGATGACGTCGGAGCCAAGGTCGGCGAGGATCTCCGAGGCCTGGGCGAACAGGTAGTCGCCGGTCAGGATGGCCACGGTGTTGTCCCAGCGGGCGTTGGCCGACGGAGAGCCCCGGCGGACCGGGGCCTCGTCCATCACGTCGTCGTGATAGAGCGTCGCCAGGTGGGTCAGCTCGATCACCACGGCCCCGGGCACCACTCCCGCCGCCGCGGGTGAGCCGAACTGGGCGGCGAGCAGGACCAGCATGGCCCGGAACCTCTTGCCGCCCGCCTCGATGAGGTGCTTGGACGCCTCCGTGACGAAGGCGTCCTCACTCTCCACCGAGGATCGCAGCAGTTTCTCGACCTCGGCCAGTCCGGTAGCGAGGTCCTGCGCCAACCGTTCGTCGACGAACGGAAGATCAACAACCGGTGGCGCAGCCATGAACCGTTACTCCTCTAGCGAATGAACAGCGCGGACGCAGCCTGATCCGCGAGATCGAGCACCGGCTGCGGGAAAACCCCTAGCACTACCGTAGCCGCTGCCGCGAGGGCGACCACAGCCGAGGTGCCCACCGTGGGCGTCGCGATGGACGGTCCGTCGACGGCGGGCTCGTTGAAGAACATCAGCACGATCACCCGGACGTAGAAGAACGCGGCGATCGCCGAGCTGACCACACCCACGATGACCAGCGGCAGCGCGTCTCCGGCGACCGCCGCCGAGAAGACGGCGTACTTGCCGAAGAAGCCGCTCGTGAGCGGGATGCCGGCGAAGGCCAGCAGGAAGAAGGCGAAAATACCCGCGAGAACGGGGGAACGCTTGCCCAGACCGGCCCAGCGGGACAGATGCCCGGCCTCGCCTCCCGCGTCACGGACCATGGTGACGACCGCGAAGGCGCCGACCGTGGTGAAGCCGTACGCGGCCAGGTAGAACAGGATGGCCGACAGGGCGTGCTTGTTCTGCTCGGCGGCGCCGATCGCGACGACACCGGTGAGCAGGAAGCCCGCGTGCGCGATCGAGGAGTAGGCGAGCATCCGCTTGATCTCGGTCTGGGTGATGGCCAGGATCGCACCGACGATCATCGTCAGGATCGCGATGCCCCACATGACCGGCTTCCAGTCCCACTCCAGGCCGCCCAGGGCGACCCAGAAGACCCTCAGCACCGCGCCGAAGGCCGCCACGAGCACCGTGGAGGCCATCAGAGCGGTGACCGCGGTGGGCGCTCCCTGGTAGACGTCGGGCTTCCACGCCTGGAACGGCGCGGCTCCGACCTTGAAGAGCAGGCCGACGCCGAGCAGCGCGAGGCCGAGCAGCAGCAGCGTCTCCTGGCCGCTGACCTTGGTGAGCGCGGCGCTGATGACCTTCAGGTCCACCGACCCGGCGTAGCCGTAGACCAGGGCCATGCCGTACAGGAAGAAGGCCGAGGAGAACGCGCCGAGCAGGAAGTACTTGACCGAGGCCTCCTGCGAGAGCAGGCGGCGGTGGCGGGCCAGACCGCAGAGCAGATACAGCGGCAGGGACATGACCTCAAGGCCGACGAACATGGCCAGCAGGTCGTTGGCGGAGGCGAAGAGCAGCATGCCGCCGACCGAGAACAGCAGCAGCGGGTAGACCTCGGTCTGGGCGTGTCCGCTGAGGATCGCCTCCTCCTCGTCCGGGCTTCCCGGTACCGCCGCCGCCTGCGCGACGAACTGGTCCTCGTCGTTGATCAGGAGCGTGCTGACCAGTGCCAGGACGAGGATGATGCCCCAGATGAACAGGGAGGGGCCGTCCACCGCGATCGACCCCATGGCCGCCGGCGCGTCCGGCAGGCCGTTGAGGGCGGACAGGACGGTCATGACGAACCCGCCGAGCAGGGCGAGCAGCGTGAGCGGCATCTGGATCGACTTGCGCAGGTAGCGGGGCGCGAACGCCTCGACCAGCACCCCGATGATCGCCGCACCGAACACCAGCAGCATCGGCGAGAGCAGCGCGTACTCGATTGTCGGGGCTTGGATGGTGCCGTTCACTGGCCGACCCCCTTCTTCTCTGCCACGGCGGGCGTGAACGGTTCGATGTGGACGCTGGAGATCGTCTTGTCGACCGCGGGATTGATCACGTCAAGCACCGGCTTGGGGAAGAAGCCCATGGCGATGATCACCGCGATCAGCGGGCCCATCACCCAGATCTCGCGCCAGTTGAGGTCGGGCATGACGTGGGCCGACTCCTTCGAGGGGCCGGTCATCGTGCGCTGGTACATCCACAGGATGTAGACGGCCGCCAGGACGACGCCGCTCGTCGCGATGATCGCCGCGACCGGGTAGCGCTCGAAGGTGCCGATCAGGACCATGAACTCGCTGACGAACGTGGACAGTCCCGGCAGGGAGAGCCCGGACAGGCCGGCGATCAGGAAGGTGCCGGCCAGCAGCGGGGCGACCTTCTGCACGCCTCCGTAGTCGGCGATCTGGCTGGAACCCCGGCGGTAGATCAGGAAACCGGCGACCAGGAAGAGCGCGCCGGTCGAGAAGCCGTGGTTGACCATGTAGAGGGTGGCGCCCGCACCCGCGTCCCTGGTCATCGCGAAGACGCCCAGCGCGATGAAGCCGAAGTGCGAGATCGAGGTGTAGGCGATCAGGCGCTTCATGTCGGTCTGGCCGATGGCCACGATCGCGCCGTAGACGATGCCCACCACCGCCAGCACGATCACCAGCGGGGTGAAGAACTTCGACGCGTCCGGGAAGAGCTCCAGGCAGAAGCGGAGCATGCCGTACGTGCCGACCTTGTCCAGCACGCCCACCAGCAGCACCGCGGCGCCGGCCGGGGCCTGCGCGGCGGCGTCGGGCAGCCAGGTGTGGAACGGCCAGAGCGGCGCCTTGACCGCGAACGCGATGAAGAAGCCCGCGAAGAGCCACTTCTGCGTGGTCGGGTCCTGGATGACGCCGATCAGCTGGGGGAACATGAAGGTGCCCTTGTCGGCGATCACGTAGAGCGCGATCACCGCGACCAGCATGAGCAGGCCGCCGAAGAGCGAGTACAGCAGGAACTTCACGGCCGCGTAGGACCGCTGGGCTCCGCCGTACGACCCGATCATGAAGTACATCGGGATGAGCATGGCTTCGAAGAAGACGTAGAAGAGGAAGACGTCGGTCGCCGCGAAGACGCCGATCATCATCGCTTCCAGCACCAGCAGCAGCGCGAAGTAGGTCTTCACCGAGCGCTTGGGCGGAGCCGCGGCCCCGGTTCCGTCGGCGTCGTGCCAGGAGGCGAGGATCACGATCGGCACGAGCACCGCCGACAGCGCGATCAGCACCAGGGCGATGCCGTCCACGCCGACGCCATAGTGGACGCCGAACCGCGGGATCCAGTCGTAGACCTCGGCGAACTGGAAGCGCGTCTCGGAGGCCGGTTCGAACAGGTACGCGAGGGCGCCGGTGAGCGCCAGCACGACCAGTGAGACCGCCAGCGCCAGCTGCTTAGCGAGCTTGTCACTCTTGACAAGGGAGACACCCACCGCGCCCAGAACGGGCACGGCAATCAGGGTCGAGAGCCAGGGCATCACATGTTCCCTACGTAGAGCAGCGCGCCAACGACCACGGCGGCACCGAAGAGGATGGACAACGCGTAGGACCGTACGTAGCCGGTCTGGATGCGGCGCAGCCGCCCGGAGGTCCCGCCGATCCCCGCCGCCAGGCCGTTGACCAGGCCGTCGATGCCGCGGTTGTCGAAGAACACCGCGAACCGGGCCAGCCACTGGCCGGGGCGCATGAACAGCGCCTCGTTCAGGGCGTCGCCGTACAGGTCACGGCGGGCGAAGGTGGTGAGGAACGAGCCGCGCGGGGCGACCCGGGGCACCTCGGCGGCACCGTAGCGGAACCAGGCGTAGACGACGCCGACGGCGACCAGCGCGAGCGTGGTCAGACCGGGGACGCTGAAGGGGTGGAATCCGGGCAGGTGCTCGGGCAGGCCGACCGCCGGGGCGAGGAACCGCATGAGCCGGTTGTCCAGGATCAGGAAGGCGCCCAGGAAGACCGAACCGATCGACAGCAGGATCAGCGGCACGGTCATCACGGAGGGCGACTCGTGCGGGTGCGCGTCGTCGGCCCAGCGCCGCTTGCCGAAGAAGGTCATGAAGACCATCCGCGACATGTAGAAGCCGGTGATGCCGGCACCGACCACCGCGAGCCAGCCGAGGATCTGGTTGTGCTCCATGGCCGTCTCGATGATGCCGTCCTTGGTGAAGTAACCGGACAGCAGCGGGAACCCGATGATCGCGAGATAGCCGATCATGAAGGTGGCCGCGGTGACCTTCATCACCGAGAACAGGCCACCGTACTTGCGCATGTCGACCTCGTCGTTCATGGCGTGCATGACCGAGCCCGCCCCGAGGAACATGTTGGCCTTGAAGAAGCCGTGCGCGATCAGGTGCGCGATGGCGAAGGCGTAGCCCACCGGGCCGAGGCCCGCGCCGAGCATCATGTAGCCGATCTGCGACATCGTCGAACCGGCGAGGCCCTTCTTGATGTCGTCCTTGGCGCAACCGATGATCGCACCGGCGAGCAGGGTGGCCACACCGACGATCGTCACGACGAGCTGCGCGGTCGGGGCGGCCTCGAAGAACGCGCCGGAGCGGACGACCAGGTAGACACCCGCGGTGACCATGGTCGCGGCGTGAATGAGTGCCGAGACCGGGGTCGGGCCCTCCATCGCGTCCAGCAGCCACGACTGCAGCGGCAGCTGGGCCGACTTGCCGCAGGCACCGAGGAGCAGCAGCAGGCCGACCGCGGTGATCGTGCCCTGGGAGGCCGCGCCGGAGGAGATCGCTCCGCCGACCGCCCCTCCGGTGAGCTCGTTGAAGGCGACCGAGCCGAACGTCGTCCAGATCGTGAAGATCGCGATCAGCAGGCCGAAGTCGCCGACGCGGTTGACGATGAACGCCTTCTTGGCCGCGGCCGCCGCCGTGGGCTTGAACTGCCAGAAACCGATCAGCAGGTACGAGGCGAGGCCCACACCCTCCCAGCCGACGAACAGGACGACGTAGTTGTCGGCCAGCACCAGCAGGAGCATCGCGGCGACGAACAGGTTCAGGTACGCGAAGAACCGGCGCCGGCCCGGGTCGTGCGACATGTAGCCGATCGAGTAGATGTGGATCAGCGATCCCACACCGGTGATCAGCAGGGCGAAGCTGATCGACAACGGGTCGATCAGCAGCCCCATGTCGGCGAGGCCGGGGATGAACTCGTAGAGCCTGACCCCCTGGCGACGCTGGGCCTCGGGCAGCCCGAGCAACTGGACGAAGGCGGCGACCGCCACCGCGAACGCGCCCAGGGACATCGCGACACCGAGGAGGTGACCCCAGCGGTCGGTGCGGCGCCCGAACAGCAGCAGGATCGCGGCACCGAGCAGCGGGAGCGCGACCATGAGCCAGGAGACTCCGATCACACCCCCGGAATGCTGGATGATCTCAGCGGGTTCCACGGCCACCTCTTAGTACTTCAGCAGGTTCGCGTCGTCCACCGACGCGGACCTGCGGGTTCGGAAGATCATCACGATGATGGCGAGGCCGACGACGACCTCGGCCGCGGCCACCACCATCACGAAGAACGCGATGATCTGGCCGTCCAGGTTGCCCTGCTGCCTGGCGAAGGTGACGAACGCGAGGTTGCAGGCGTTGAGCATGAGCTCCACGCACATGAACACCACGATCGCGTTGCGCCGTACCAGCACGCCGATGGCGCCGATCGCGAACAGCAGCGCGGAGAGCACCAGGTAGTGAGTGGTCACTTGCCGTCCTCCTGCTGGGGCGCCGCGTCCTCCGCCTGGACGGGCTTGTCGCCTGAGTCGGAATCGCGATCCTGCGCCGCGTCCCTCTCCAGGACCTGCTTGATGAGCGCCGCCTTCACCGGGTCGGTCGGCGCGAAGCCGCCCTCCATCTCGTGCCTGGCGAGCACCCGGTTGATGGACTTGTCGGCGACCGTGCCGTCGGGCAGCAGGGCCGGCATGTCGATCGCGTTGTGCAGCGCGTAGGTGCCGGGTCCCGGCAGCGGCGAAGGCTGCGGGCCGTTGAACCGGGCGCGGGCCAGGTCACGCTGGGTGGCCTTGGGCCGGATGCGCTCGCGGTGCGCCAGCACCATCGCGCCGAGCGCGGCGGTGATCAGCAGCGCCGAGGTGACCTCGAAGGCGAAGACGTACCGCGTGAAGATCAGCTGTGCCAGGGAGGGCACGTTGCCGCCCGCGACCTTCGTGGCCTCGGCCAGGCCGGTGGGCGCGGCGAAGGTGGCGTTGCCGACCCCCAGGGCGAGCAGGAAGGCGAAGCCCAGACCCGCGATCGCCGCCCAGACGCGCTGCCCCTTGATCGTCTCGACCAGCGAGTCGGCGGAGTCGACGCCGACGAGCATCAGGACGAACAGGAAGAGCATCATGACCGCGCCGGTGTAGACGATGATCTGCACCGCGGCGAGGAAGGGGGCGTCCTGTACCGCGTAGAGCACGGCCAGGGAGAGCATGACGACGCCCAGCATCAGGGCCGAGTAGACGGCCCTGCGGCTGAAGACGAGCCCGAGGGCGGCCGACACCGAGACGACCGCCAGGATCCAGAACGTGATGGTCTCACCCATTGTTGCGTCCCAGCCGGTAGTAGTCCTCTTCGGTCTCGCCGAGACGCATGGGGTGCGGCGGGACCTCCATGCCGGGACCGAGCGGTGCGAGCAGCATTTCCTTGGTGTAGATCAGGCTCTCACGGCTGGTGTCGGCGAGCTCGTACTCGTTGGTCATCGTCAGCGCCCGTGTCGGGCAGGCTTCGATGCACAGGCCGCACAGGATGCACCGCAGATAGTTGATCTGGTAGGTGCGCCCGTAGCGCTCACCGGGTGAGAACCGTGCCTCATCGGTGTTGTCGGCCCCCTCGACGAAGATCGCGTCGGCCGGGCAGGCCCAGGCGCACAGCTCGCAGCCGACGCACTTCTCCAGGCCGTCGGGCCAGCGGTTGAGCTGGTGCCGGCCGTGGAAGCGCGGCGCCGTGGGCCGCTTCTCCTCGGGGTAGTTGACCGTCTCGACCTTCTTGAACATCGTGTGGAAGGTCACGCCGAATCCCTTGATGGGATTCAGCCAATCAGTTGCTCCCACTGGGAACCTCCTTGCGCTCTACCCCGTGGTAGTGCGGCAGGTCGAGCGGCGGCACAGGGAAGCCACCCGCGGTCGGCTCGGCTTGGAGTTGCTCGAACTCGGCCTCGACCAGTGCGGCCTTGGCCTCCTTGCGCTTCTGCAGCACGCTGTCGAAGCGCCACCAGATCCCGAGGCAGCCGATCATCACGATCGCGGCCAGGATGAGCACGAGCGACCGGTTGACGTTTTCGAGCTGCAGGGCCCTGACCGTGGCCACGAGCAGGATCCACGCCAGGTTGATCGGGATGAGGACCTTCCAGCCGAGGGCCATGAGCTGGTCGTACCTGATGCGCGGCAGCGAGGCTCGGCACCAGACGAAGAAGCCGAAGACCAGCACCATCTTGGCGAAGAACCAGAGCAGCGGCCACCAGCCGGTGTTCGCGCCCTCCCACATGGAGATCGGCCACGGGGCACGCCAGCCGCCCATGAACAGGGTGATGGACACCGCGGAGACCACGAAGACGTTGACGTACTCCGCGAGCATGATGACCGCGAACTTCAGCGAGTTGGAGTACTCGGTCTGGAAGCCGCCGACCAGCTCGCCCTCACCCTCGGGCAGGTCGAAGGGGACCCGGTTGGTCTCGCCCAGCATCGTGACGATGTAGATCAGGAAGGACGGGATCAGCAGGATCATGTACCAGGAGGGCATCGGGATCTCCAGGCCGCCCAGCGTGAACACCCCGCCCTTGGCCTGTGCCGCGACGATCTCCGAGGTGGAGAGCGTCCCGGCGAACAGGAACACGCCCACGAACGACAGGCCCATCGCGATCTCGTACGAGACCACCTGGGCGCTGGCCCGCAGGCCGCCGAGGATCGAGTACGGGGAGCGTGAGCCCCAGCCCGCCAGCACGATGCCGTACACGCCGATCGAGGCCATCGCCAGCACCAGCAGCACCGCGACCGGGAGGTCGGTGAGCTGCAGCGGCGTCTGGACACCGAACATCGACACCATCGGGCCCATCGGGATGACGGAGAAGGCCAGGAAGGCCGGCACCGCCAGGACGACCGGGGCGATGAAGTAGATCACCTTGTCGACGGTCCGGGGCATCAGGTCTTCCTTGAGCCCCATCTTCAGGCCGTCGGCCACCGACTGGAGCAGCCCGAACTTGCCCGCCCGGTTGGGACCGTACCGGTTCTGCATGCGGGAGATGAGCTTGCGCTCGAACCACACGCCGAACAGCACGCCCAGCATCAGGACTATGAAGATGACTACGGCCTTGATGATGCTGATCCAGAGCGGGTCCTTGCCGAAGTCGGCAAGGGTCGGATCGGCCGCTAGAAGAGTCCGGGCATTCATTACCGCTCCTCGTTAGCTTCGCCGGCGGCGCTTACCTCGCCGGCCGTGGTGCTCTCGGCGGTGTTCACCGCGCCGACCCTGACCACATCACCGGCGACGGCGTGCAGGTCACGGGTGACCGAGCGACCTTCGGAGTTGGCCGGCAGCCACACCACCCGGTCGGGCAGGTCCGCGATCCGCACGGGCAGGCTCAATGAGCCGTGCTCGGTGCCGACGACCACCTCTCCACCCTCGACCAGGCCGCACTCGGCGGCGGTGGCCTCGGACACCAGCGCCACGCCGGGGCGGGCGGTACCCGCCAGGTACGGCTCGCCCGCCTGCAGGCGGCCGTCGTCGAGCAGCAGGTGCCAGCTGGCCAGGACGGCCTCCCCCGCCCGCGGCCCGGCGGCGAGAGAGCCGCTCGCCTGGGGGGCCGCGGCCCTGGGGCCACGCCACGCGCCGATCGAGCCGATCTCGCGGCGGGCGGCGGCGGGGTCGGGCAGGCCGAGGTGCACGTCCATGGCGTCGGCGATCGCGGAGACGACCCGCAGGTCGCTCATGATCCCCGGAACCCCGAGCGCCTCCTCGAAGGAGCGCCCGCGCCCCTCCCAGTCTACGAAGGTGCCCGACTTCTCGGCCACCACGGCGACGGGGAACACCACGTCGGCGCGGTCGGTGACCGCGCTGGCGCGCTGCTCCAGGCTCACGATGAACGGGGTGTTCTCCAGGGCCAGCAGGGCCGCCTGCGGCGCGGCCAGGTCGTAGGGGTCGACACCCGCGACGACCAGGGCGTCGAGTTCTCCGTCGAGCGCCGCCGCCAGCATGGCGGTGGTGTCGCGGCCCTCGCTCTCGGGCAGCGAGGTGACGTCCCAGGCCCTGGCCACCTCGGCGCGGGCGGTCTCGTCCGCGACCGGGCGGCCGATGGGCAGCAGGTTCGGCAGCGCCCCGGCCTCGACGGCCCCGCGCTCACCGGCGCGGCGCGGGACCCAGGCCAGGCGGGCACCGCTGGAGTCGGCGAGCCGCAGCAGCGCCGACAGCGCGCCCGGCACGGTGGCGAGTCGCTCACCGGCCAGGATGATCGCTCCCGGCTGCCTGATCGCCTCGGCGGCCGTCACGTCGGCGGCGGCCAGGTCGTCCAGGACGGCGGTCTCGGTGCCCGGCACCGCCGGGATCAGCGTGCCGCCCATCTTGGCCAGCCCGGGGCCGGCGAACGGCGCGACGGAGAAGACCTTCAGGCCCTTCTTGCGCCATGCCTTGCGCAGGCGCAGGAAGACGATCGGCGACTCCTCGTCGGGCTCGAAGCCGACCAGGAGCACCGCCGGCGCCTTCTCCAGGTCGGCGTAGCGGACCTCGATGCCCTTGCCGGCGACGGCGTGCGCCAGGAAGCGCGCCTCCTCCTCGGAGTGCGGCCTGGCGCGGAAGTCGATGTCGTTCGTCCCGAGCGCGATCCGGGCGAACTTCGAGTACGCGTACGCCTCCTCGACGGTGACGCGACCGCCGACGAGCACGCCCGCGCGCCCGCGCGCCGCGGACAGGCCCTTGGCGGCGGCGGCGAACGCCTCCGGCCAGGAGGCCGGCACCAGGCGACCCTCCTCGTCACGGACGAGGGGGGTCTTCAGCCGGTCGGGCTGGGTCGCGTAGGTGAAGGCCCAGCGACCCTTGTCGCAGTTCCACTCCTCGTTGACCTCGGGGTCGTCCCCGGCCAGGCGGCGGGTGATCTTGCCGCGCCGGTGGTCGGCGCGCAGGGAGCAGCCGCTGGCGCAGTGCTCACAGGCGCTGGGCGTGGAGACCAGGTCGAACGGGCGGGCCTGGAAGCGGTAGGCGGCACCGGTCAGCGCGCCCACCGGGCAGATCTGCACCGTGTTGCCGGAGAAGTAGGACTCGAACGGGCGGCCGTCCGCGGCTCCGACCTGCTCCTTGGCCCCGCGCTCGAAGAAGTCGATGAGCGGGTCGCCGGCGATCTCGTCGGAGAAGCGGATGCAGCGCGCGCACTGGACGCAGCGCTCGCGGTCGAGCAGCACCTCCGAGGAGAGCGCGACCGGCTTTTCGAAGGTCCGCTTCTTCTCCACGAAGCGGCTCTCGCCCTGGCCGTTGGACATGGCCTGGTTCTGCAGCGGGCATTCGCCGCCCTTGTCGCAGACCGGGCAGTCCAGCGGGTGGTTCAGGAGCAGCAGCTCCATGACGCCGCGCTGCGCCTTCTCCGCGACCGGCGAGGTGAGCTGGGTCTGGACGACCATGCCCTCGGCGACCTCGATCGCGCAGGAGGGCTGCGGCTTGGGGAACCCCCGGCCGTTGCCCGCGTCGGGAATGTCCACCAGGCACTGGCGGCAGTTGGCGGCCGGGTCCAGCAGCGGGTGGTCGCAGAACCGGGGGATCTGGATGCCGAGCAGCTCGGCCGCCCGGATGATCAGCGTGCCCTTCGGGACGCTCACCTGGAAGCCGTCGATGGTGACGGTGACCAGGTTCACCGGCGCCTGCGCCGGGGTGGTGGCTTCGACGGTCATGGCGTCTCCTCCGTCGGCCTGGCGACCGAGACGGTGCTGTGCTTGCCGGTGGCCTTCCTGCGCGCGCTCACTTCGCCCCCCACACCGTGGACGGGGCGTGATCGAACGGGCAGCCGCCGATCTCGAAGTGCTTGAGGTATTCGTCGCGGAAGTACTTCACCGACGAGTGGATGGGGCTGGTGGCACCGTCACCCAGGGCGCAGAAGGAGCGGCCCAGGATGTTGTCGGCGATGTCGGTGATCGTGGTCAGGTCCTCTTCGGTGCCCTGCCCCTTCTCCAGCCGCTTGAGCACCTGCTTGAGCCAGTAGGTGCCCTCCCGGCAGGGGGTGCACTTGCCACAGGACTCGTGCGCGTAGAACTCGGTCCAGCGGAGCACGGCGCGCACCACGCAGGTGGTCTCGTCGAAGATCTGCAGGGCCCGGGTGCCGAGCATCGAGCCCTTGGCGCCCACGGACTCGAAGTCCAGCGGGACGTCCAGGTGCTCGTCCGTGAAGATCGGGGTGCTCGACCCGCCCGGGGTCCAGAACTTGAGCCGGTGGCCCTCCCTGATGCCGCCGGACATCTCCAGCAGCTCGCGCAGCGTGATGCCGAGCGGAGCCTCGTACTGGCCGGGCCGGGTCACGTGGCCGCTCAGCGAGAAGATGCCGAAGCCCTTGGACTTCTCGGTGCCCATCCCGGCGAACCACTCGGCGCCGTTGGCGATGATCGAGGGAACACTCGCGACCGACTCGACGTTGTTGACCACGGTGGGCGAGGCGTAGAGACCCGCCACGGCGGGGAAGGGGGGCTTGAGCCGAGGTTGGCCGCGATGACCCTCCAGCGAGTCGAGCAGCGCCGTCTCCTCGCCACAGATGTAGGCGCCCGCCCCGCTGTGCACGACGAGCTCCAGGTTGAAGCCGGTGCCGAAGAGGTCGGTGCCGAGGTAGCCCTTGGCGTACGCCTCGGCCACCGCCGCCTGCAGGCGGCGGATGACGTGCAGCACCTCGCCGCGTACGTAGATGAAGGCGTGGTTGGCCCGGATCGCGTACGCGGTGATGATGATGCCCTCGACCAGCGCGTGCGGGTTGGCCATCATCGTCGGGATGTCCTTGCACGTGCCGGGCTCGGACTCGTCGGCGTTGACCACCAGGTAGTGCGGCTTGCCGTCCCCCTGGGGGATGAAGCCCCACTTCATGCCGGTGGGGAAGCCCGCGCCGCCTCGGCCGCGCAGCCCGGAGTCCTTGACGACCTGGATGACCGCGTCGGGGTCCATGCCCAGCGCCTTCTTGGCCGCCGAGTAGTCGCCGTAGCCCTCCAGCGTGAAGGAGTTCGGCTGGTCCCAGTTCGCGGTGAGAACCGGGGTGAGAGTGGTCACTTCGTCTCCTCGCCTGGCAGCCCGTCGCTCCGTGACGAGACCGCGCCGTGCCTGCCTGCTCGCCCGCCGCGCCCGCACGCGCCGGCTCGCCCGATCATGTTGACCTCGCGCCCGTTCACGCCTCGGGAGCCTTCCATCCGTTGGCCTTAGCGATCTTCAGGCCCTCCAGGGAGGGACCCACCGCCGAGGGGCCGTCACCGGCCAGGCCGTCGGGCAGGCCCGAGAGCACCCGCGAGGCCTCCTTGAACGTGCAGAGCTTCTTCGGGCCGCGGGTCGGCGAGGGCTCCTTGCCGTCCCTGAGGTCGTCGACGAGCTGCTTGGCCGAGTCCGGGGTCTGGTTGTCGAAGAACTCCCAGTTGACCATCATCACCGGGGCGAAGTCGCAGGCGGCGTTGCACTCCAGCCGCTCCAGCGAGATCTTCCCGTCCGGGGTCGCCTCGTCGTGACCGACACCGACGTGCTCGGAGAGCTCGTCCCAGATCTGGTCGCCGCCCATGACCGCGCAGAGCGTGTTGATGCACACGCCCACGTGGTACTGGCCCATCGGCCTGCGCTTGTACATAGTGTAGAAGGTGGAGACGCCCACGACCTCGGCCTTGCTCAGCCCGAGCATCTCGGCGCAGAACTCGTGGCCGTCGTCGGAGACGTAGCCGTCCTCGGACTGCACCAGGTGCAGCAGGGGAAGCAGCGCCGACCGCGGCCTGGGGTAGCGGCCGATGATCTCCTTGGCGTCGCGCTCCAGGCGCTCGCGCACTTCCGGCGCGTACCCCTTGGTCATGGTCGCGCTCACCTCCTCGTTGCTCGACGGGGCGCTCTGCCCACCCGCCGGCTCACCGCCGGCAACCGCTCTCTCGTCGGGCGCGCTCATCGGTCGACACCCCCCATCACCGGGTCGATCGAGGCCACCGCCGAGATGACGTCGGCGACCATGCCGCCCTCGCACGTCGCGGGCATGGCCTGCAGGTTCGTGAAGGACGGATCGCGGAAGTGTACGCGGTAGGGGCGGGTGCCACCGTCGCTGACCACGTGGGCGCCGAGCTCGCCGCGGGGCGACTCGACCGAGGCGTACGCCTGCCCCGCCGGGACCCTGAAGCCCTCGGTCACCAGCTTGAAGTGGTGGATCAGCGCCTCCATGGAGCCGCTCATGATGTGCGCGATGTGGTCGGGCGAGTTGCCCAGGCCGTCGGGGCCGAGCGCGAGCTGCGCGGGCCAGCCGATCTTCTTGTCGTCGACCATCACCCGGCCGCCCTTGAGCGGCCCCGAGAGGCGGTCCAGAGCCTGCTCAATGATCTTGAGCGACTCCTCCATCTCGGCCACCCGTACCAGGTAGCGGCCGTAGACGTCGGCGCTCTTCTCCGTCGGGACGTCGAACTCGTAGGTCTCGTAGCCGCAGTAGGGCTGCGACTTGCGCAGGTCCCACGGCAGGCCCGCGGCCCGCAGCATCGGACCGGTGACGCCCAGCGCCATGCAGCCGGTGAGGTCGAGGTAGGCGACGTCCTTGGTGCGGGCCAGGTAGACCGGGTTCGCGTCGAGCATCTTGCGCATGTCCTTGATGCGCCCCGGCATGACCTTGAGCAGCTCGCCGACCTTGTCGACGGCGCCGGCCGGCAGGTCGACGGAGACACCGCCGGGCCGGACGTAGGCCATGTTCATCCGCAGGCCGGTGATGTACTCCATCACGTCGAGCACCATCTCGCGCTCGCGGGACCCGAAGAGGAACGGCGTGGTCGCGCCCAGCTCCATGCCGAAGGTGCCGATGGCCACCATGTGCGAGGAGATCCGGGTGAGCTCCATCATCATCACGCGGATGGCCTGGGCCCGCTCGGGGACCCGGTCGGTGATGCCGAGCAGCTTCTCGACGCCCATGCAGTAGGCGGTCTCGTTGAAGATCGGCGCCAGGTAGTCCATCCGGGTGACGAACGTCGTCCCCTGGGTCCACGTCCGGAACTCGAGGTTCTTCTCGATGCCGGTGTGCAGGTAGCCGATGACCGTGCGGGCCTCGGTGACCGTCTCGCCGTCCAGGTTCAGGATCAGGCGGAGCACGCCGTGCGTGGACGGGTGCTGGGGACCCATGTTGATGACGAGCTGCTCGTCCTGCTGGCCGGTGAGGGTCTCGAGCAGTTCCGACCAGTCGTTGCCGGAGACGGTGTAGACCGTGCCCTCGGTGGCCTCGTCGTCAAAGGTGCTCACGTGTAAGACCTCCTCTGGTCCGGCGCGGGAATCTCGGCGCCGCGGTACTCGACCGGGATGCCGCCGAGCGGGTAGTCCTTGCGCTGGGGGTGGCCGTCCCAGTCGTCGGGCATCATGATGCGGGTCAGCGCCGGGTGTCCGTCGAAGACGATGCCGAAGAAGTCCCAGGTCTCGCGCTCGTGCCAGTCGTGCGTCGGGTAGACAGAGACCGTGGAGGGAATGTGCCGGTCGTCGTCGGGGCAGGAGACCTCGACGCGCAGGCGGCGGTTGTGCGTGATCGAGCACAGGTGGATCACCGCGTGCAGTTCCTGACCCGTCAGATGGGGGTAGTGCACGCCGGAGACGCCGAGCGAGAGCTCGAAACGCAGGGCGGCGTCGTCGCGCAGTGCCCTGACCACGTCGAGCAGGCGCTCGCGCCTGACGTGGAAGGTCAGCTCGCCGCGGTCGACGACCACGCGCTCGACGGCGTCGGCGAAGTCGCCACCGAGGGCGCGCTCCAGCTCGTCGGCGACGGTGTCGAAGTACCCGCCGTACGGGCGGGGGGTGGAGAGTTCGGGCTTGCGCCGCACGACGAGGCGGCCGTAGCCCGAGGTGTCTCCGGTACCCGAGGTGCCGAACATGCCCAGGCGGGCGATGGGCTCCTCCGGGACCTCCGGGAGGTTTTCAGTGCTCATGTCGGTCGCCTACCGCTCCTCGTTCGCCGCGCGGGCCGCGGTGAATCCGCTTCGCGCCATCGGTCGCTCACCGCTTCTCATTTGGCGGTTCCCTGGTCGATCAGCGGCAACGTCCGCAGTGCCTGCAGTTCGAGCTCGTCGATCTGCTTGGCGCGATGCGCGCCGAACTTCGTGTTCTGGATCTTGTCGTGTAGCTTGACGATCGCGTCGATGAGCATCTCGGGCCTCGGCGGGCAACCGGGCAGGTAGATGTCGACGGGGACGACGTGGTCGACGCCCTGCACGATCGCGTAGTTGTTGAACATGCCGCCGCTGGAGGCGCAGACGCCCATGGCGATGACCCACTTGGGCTCGGCCATCTGGTCGTAGATCTGGCGCAGCACCGGGGCCATCTTCTGCGACAGCCGGCCCGCCACGATCATCAGGTCGGCCTGGCGCGGAGACGCCGAAGCGCGCTCCATGCCGAAGCGCGCCAGGTCGTGCTTGGGACCACCGGTGGACATCAGCTCGATGGCGCAGCAGGCAAGACCGAAGGTGGCCGGCCAGACGGAGTTCTTGCGTGCCCAGCCGGCGACCTGCTCGACCGTGCTGAGCATGAACCCGCTCGGAAGTTTCTCTTCAAGTCCCATATCTAGTCCCAGTCCAGACCCTTGCGGCGCCACACGTACGCGTAGGCCACGAGCACGGTGACGATGAACAGCACCATCTCGACCAGTCCGAACATCCCGAGCTGGTCGAACGCGACAGCCCACGGATAGAGGAAGATGATCTCGATGTCGAACACGATGAACAGCATCGCGGTGACCATGTACTTCAGCGGAAAGCGACCTCCGCCCACGGGCTGGGGCGTCGGCTCGATACCGCATTCGTAGGCGTCGAGTTTCGCGCGGTTCCAGCGCTTGGGACCGGTGAAGGGGGCGATCGTCACCGAGAAGACCGCAAATCCCGCCGCGAGAACGGCGAGCACCAGGATGGGTGCGTACAGCTCCATCGCTACGCCTCCTCTCCCATCTCCACGCGCGCCGGCGCGTAGCTCTGCATGTTGGTGTATTTCGAAAGTCTAGGCAGGACGATCATCGCCCCGGGTCCCAGGTGTTCGGCGTTCGTTGAGCTCATGCCGGTGGCGCCACCTTCGACAGGGCGTTGATGATGCGATCCGACGCATCACCCCGCCGGTCGGTGAGATTAGCAAGGAGTTTGAGGGCGAACCTCATCAGGCGGGGGTGCGGCAGCGCATGACGCGTGGCGAAGTTCATCACACCGCGGTGCCCGATGAGCTCGACGAAGCCCCGGCCGAGCGTGAAGTAGCCGCCGTAGGCGTCCTTCAGCGTCTGCGGGTAGGCTCGCAGCACACGTTCCCGCTGGGCGGGGGTGACCCTGCCCAGTGCCTGGACGATCATCTCGGCCGCGACATGGCCGCTCTCCATCGCGTACGCGATGCCCTCGCCGTTGAACGGGTTGATCATCCCGCCGGCGTCGCCCACCAGCACCAGACCCCGAGTGTAGTGCGGCTGGCGGTTGAAGGCCATCGGCAGCGCGGCGCCCCTGATCGGGGCCGTCATGTTCTCCTCGACGTAGCCCCACTCGGCGGGCATGCCCTTCACCCAGCGCTTGAGCAGGTCGCGGTAGTCCATGCCCTTGAAGGACTCGCTGGTGTTCAGCAGCCCGAGGCCCACGTTGGACGTGCCGTCGCCGACGCCGAAGATCCAGCCGTAGCCGGGCAGCAGGGTGTCGCCGTCCCACAGCTCCAGCCAGGTCTCCAGGTAGTCGTCGTCATGGCGGGGGCTCTCGAAGTACGTCCGCACCGCGACGCCCATCGGGCGGTCCTCGCGCTTGTGCAGCCCCATGGCCAGGGAGATCCGGGTGGAGTTCCCGTCGGCGGCGACCACCAGCCGGGAACGGTAGGTGACCTCCTCGCCGTTCTGCCTGGCGAGGACGCCGACGATGTGCCCGCTGCGGTCGTCCAGGACCGGGGCCGTGACGTTGACCCCCTGCAGCAGGCGGACACCCGCCCTGACCGCGTTGCCGGCCAGGATCTCGTCGAAGTCCTGGCGGGTGCGGACCAGGCCGAAGTCGGGGTAGCTCGCCAGCTCAGGCCAGTCGAGCTCGAAGCGCATCCCGCCGCCGACCACGCGCAGGCCCTTGTTGCGGACCCAGCCGGGGGCGTCGATGTCGATCCCCATGGCGATGAGCTGCTTGACCGCTCGGGGCGTCAGCCCGTCGCCGCAGACTTTCTCGCGGGGGAAGGTGGTCTTCTCGAGCAGCAGGACGTCAAGTCCGGCCTGCGCGAGATGAAAAGCGGTTGTCGAACCGGCGGGCCCGGCGCCGACGACGATGACGTCGGCGTCAGCCTCAGCGACATTCCGCTGTCTGGCGGCTGGCACGGTCACGGGACCTGTCCTGTCCTACAAAGCTTTGGGGGCCTCGGGGTAAGGGGCCTTTCGATCCTTTGTGAAGGTCTTCACAAACTTGTCGGCCCGAAGTCTAACGCCTTTGCGGGGCAAAGTGTCAGGTGGGTACTGCTATCGCCTGCCAATCTTCTATGCGGGCTTATATCCGCGGTGGAGGGCCACGATGCCCAGCGTGAGATTGCGCCAGGCGACCCGTTCCCAGCCCGCTTCCTGAATGATCTTCGCCAGCCCCGCCTGGTCCGGCCAGGCCCTGATCGACTCCGCCAGATACTCGTAGGAGTCGTCGTTTGAACCGAAGAGCCTGGCTGCCTGCGGCATCAGCTTCATCAGGTACTGCGAGTATACGAGGTCGAAGGACCTCGGCGTCGGGTGCGAGAACTCCAGGATCACCAGGCGCGCACCCGGCTTGGCCACCCGATACATCTCGCGCAGCGCCTGGCCGGTGTCCTGCACGTTGCGCAGCGCCGTGGAGATCGTCACCGCGTCGAACACGTCGTCGGCGAAGGGCAGCCGCAGCGCGTCGCCCGCGATGAAGCTGACACCCCGCACTCCCCCTCCGGAAACGCCCGAGCCGCCCCTGCGCCTGACCCCGGTGCTCAGCATGCCGAGCGAGAAGTCCGAGGCGATCGCGCGGGCACCCAGCGAGGTGAACGAGTCGGTGGACGTGCCGGTGCCCGCACCGAGGTCGAGGACCAGCTCACCGGGGCCCGCGTCGACGGCCGCGGCGGTCGCCTTACGCCACAGCCGGACCTGGCCCAGGGAGATAACGTCGTTGACAAGGTCGTACCGCCGGGCCGTGCGATCGAACATCGCGGCGACCTCATGCGGCTGCTTGTCCAGAGAAGCGCGCGTCATGACACCAAGCCTAGGCCCGCCCCGACAATCCACGGAAAGTAGTCATTCGATTACCTGGAGCATGCTAAAAATTGTCAAATGTTTGCCAGAACCGCTTACCTGCCGGCCGCGGCCCTGATCCTGATGCTCCCCGGGACCGCCGCCGCCGGCACCACGGAGCACAGCAGGGTCGTCCTGACCGATCCGGTGAACAGCACTCCCCACGTGCTCGACGGGATCGTCAACGCCATCGCGCTGGTGGGCGGCACGGTGGTGGTCGGAGGCTCGTTCAGCGAGGTACGCGAGGCCCGGAGCACGAGGGTGCTGTCGCGCGACAACCTCTTCGCCTACGACCTGGCCACGGGGCGGGTGCTGCCCGGTTTCGCACCACGCCTCGACCGCCCGGTCCAGGCCCTGGCCGCGGGGGTGCACGACACCGTCTACGCGGGTGGCCGGTTCACGACGACCGACGAGACGCAGACGCGGGGTCTGGCCCTGCTCCGGCTGTCCGACGGGTCCCCGGTGGCCCGCTTCGGCGCCCAGGTCCGCGGCGGAACGGTCACCAGCCTGGCCAGACTGGGCCGCCACCTCTACGTCGGCGGCGACTTCACCCGCGTCGGCCCCGTCACCCTTACCGCACTGGCCAGGCTGGACGCCGTCACCGGCTCGGTCGACCCGACCTTCGCGATCAGGCCGGACGAGCCCAGGGGCGGCAGGACCAGGGTCCACGCGCTCTCCCTGAGCCACGGCAGGCTGGCGGTCGGCGGCGACTTCGCCACCCTCGACGGCCTGTCGCGCCCGCAGCTCGGCCTGATCGACGTCGCCGCGTCACCGGCCAAGGTCGCGCCCTGGCGGACCGGCGCCTACCGGGGCAGGTGCATGGCCGACTTTCCCAGCTACGTGCGGGGCCTGGACTTCGCCCCCGACGGGAGCTATCTCGCCGTCGTCACGACCGGCGGCCCCGGGGGGCGGGACAGGATGTGCGACACGGCCGCGCGCTTCGAGACCCGCGCCCGCGGCGAGGTACGACCCACCTGGGTGAACCACACCGGGGGCGACTCGTTGTACGCGGTGGCGGCGACGGGGGCGGCGGTCTACGTCGGCGGGCACCAGCGCTGGCTGGACAACCCGCTCGGCCACGACTCGGCGGGACCCGGAGCGGTGGCGCGCCCGGGAATCGGAGCGATCCACCCCCGCACCGGCAAGGCCCTGACATGGAACCCCACCCGGGAACGCGGAATCGGAGTCAAGGCATTCCTGGCACATCCTGGCGGATTACTCGTAGGTAGTGACACAACCCGGCTCGGTCACGAGTACCATGCCCGAGTCGGCATGTTCCCGTCGCCGCTCACTCCCGATTCTTAGTGATTCGCTCGCTTACCGCGTCCCGCTGCTTTGACAGCAGGACGTAGCTGGCCACGCCGCTGACCAGGAATGCGGCGACAAGCAGGATCAGCTGACGCAGGCCGAGGACATAGAGCACTCCCAGGCTCACGGCGAGTAGACCGACCCGGGACGCGGTGTAAACGATGACGGGATGCACAACGTCGAGGCTACGTCACTCCGCTCATCGCCCAGGCATGACCCCGTGCTGACTGCGGAAGCGCCCTTCGCGTTGACTGCGAGCGCTGCTAGTGTTCACAACAGGCCAGTTTCGTAAAGAAACACCCACGAGAGTCCCAAAGAGGCTCTATCATCTAACAATCGGGCAGGCAGTAGATAACAACCCGTGATCTTTGTTGAAAACCACGGATAAATCAGGCTTCGCTCGGCACACTGGTTACCTGTCCGCCCGCTGGCAGGAAGCGGGATGCGAGGGGGAGAGATTGTGGAGAGTAGCAGCGAGCGTCTGCTGACACCCGGAGAGGTTGCCGCCCTCTTCCGGGTCGACCCAAAGACGGTTACACGCTGGGCCGCGGCAGGCCGTATCAGCAGCATCCGTACCCCCGGAGGGCACCGGCGTTTCCGCGAATCGGAAGTGCACGCCCTTCTGCGTGGAGAGGACGTCTTGACGGCCGAACGGCCTGCAGGCGAGTCCCCGCGCGTCTGACGACTTAGGACGTCACACCATCGGTGATCCTGCGCGCCTTACCCGGAAGCCGCAGGGTCACCGTGGAGTCGTGTGAAATGCCACACGACACGGACGGTGACCACACCCGTACCTGAACCGGCCTAGGTCTCCTGCTCGGCCTTGAAAGCCAGGAACTCCCGCTCCAGGTCGTCGTTCTCCGCCAACCAGCGCCGCCGCCGCTCGGCCCACTCCTCCTCGGTGAGCGACTCGGCCAGCCAGCGGTCATAATCGGGATCCCCCGGAGACACCTCGACATAGGCGTTGCCGATCAGACGCCCGTCATCGCCGGCCAGGGTCTGCGGAACGCGCAGAGTACCGTCAGCGAGCCTGACGACGTACATCCCAGATCACCTAGATTCCGTAGCGCCGGTTGAAGAACAACATGACGTTGAGCGCCATTCGCGTGTCGCCGCCCAGCATGTCGACCAGCGCGGGGCGCTGCCGGGAGACGATCGCGGCGAAGGCATCGGCGAAGAACTCCTTGCGGCCCAGGTCGCCCGGCTGGAGATGGAACCCCGAGGCCAGCACGGGAACGCACTGGGCGTAGAGGGCGGCGAACTCCGGGCAGTCGGAGACCCAGTCGCCGTGGGGGGCGTCCACATCGTCCAGGGCATGTCCGACCTCGTGCATCATCACGTCGGGAGTGGGCGAGGGCCGATCTCCCACCACGATCTTGCGGTCACCGTACGCTCCCGCGCAGACGTCCCAGGTCGCCCGGCCCGAGGGCAGCGGCGCACCGCGCAGGTATCCCATGTCGTCCAGGTCGGGCACCCCGCCCGCGCCGACGTAGATGCCGTCGAGACCGTCGGCCAGCTTGTCCTTCAGCAGGTCGGGCAACCTGGCCAGGCTCTCCACCGCCCGCACGACCTCCGGAGGCGGGATCTCCCACCGCGAGTCCCACTGACGGTGCAGGATGCGCTCCAGGCGCCCGCAGTGGCGCAGGCCGTCACCCAGATCGGGGGTGTCCGGAGAGTTGGGCTGTGCCCGGGGACGCTCGTCGTCGAGCTCGAAGTCCTTCCAGGTGTACTGCGGGCGGTCGACCACCGGGGCCGTGACCGCCCCGACCCGGCGCTCCGCTTCGCGGGGAACCTCACGGGGAGCCTCGCGGGGAACCTCACGCGGAGCTTCCCGCACAGCACTCTCCGCACGCGCGGCCGGACCTCGCTGCCACCACCGCCGTCGATGGCGGCCCTTGTCGCCCGATTGTGCCATCACACCCCCTGGGGAAGTGTCAACGGGTTCTACGTTAACCGGGTGAGCCCTTGCCAGTCATCCGTAACGAAGGGCTGACCGCAACCGAGCTCACAATGGCTTACAGTTCGGGCATGCCCCTGCTTGTCGGTCTGGCGATATTCGCCTTCTGGCTCTACTGCCTGTTCGACGTCATCACCACGCCGGACGAGGAGTCCAGAAACCTGCCCAAGCTCCTCTGGGTGCTCATCGTGGTGCTGCTGCTGGCCGTCGGAGGGCTCTTCTGGCTGCTGCTCGGCCGACCGTACGGCCCCAGGGCGCCCCGCTCGCTCCTGGCGAAGGACATGCCACAGCGCCCCGAGGCCCCGAAGGGCCCCGACGACGACCCCGACTTCCTCAAGGACCTCGACCGCCGCCTGCGCGACGAGGACTGACCGGACGGACGACGGCTGACCGGCCGATGCGGCCGGTCAGCCGGGGCTCGGCGCCGGGCTCAGGGAACCTCGGCGTAGGAGTGCAGGCCCCCGAAGAAGATGTTCACCCCGACCAGGTTGAACAGCAGGCAGGCGCAGGCGACGAGCTGCACGATCGTGGCGGCCTTGCCCTTCCAGCCCGCGGTGGCCCTGGCGTGCAGGTAGGCGGCGTAGACGACCCAGGTGATGAACGCCCAGACCTCCTTGGGGTCCCAGCCCCAGTAGCGGCCCCAGGCCTTGTCCGCCCAGAGCGCCCCGGCGATGACGGCGAAGGTCCAGATCGGGAAGCCGATCACGATGGCCCGGTGCGCGACCCGCTCCAACTGCGGCCGGGACGGCAGCAGGACCGCGGTGTCCTTCCTGACCAGGTAGAGGATGCCCGCGATCCCGGCCATCAGGAACAGGCCGCTGGCGACGATCGCCGCCGACACGTGGATCAGGACCCAGTAGCTGTTGAGCGCGGGCACCACCGGGCCGGCCTGCACCTCCAGGTACCGGACCGCGAAGCCGAGCCCGAGAGCCGCCGTGACCATGACGAACGCGCCGAGGAAGCGGACCCGGTAGCGGAGGTTCATGAACAGGAACGCGCTCACCGCCGCGAAACACATCGCGACCACGAACTCGTACATGTTGCCCCACGGCCACCGGTCCACGGCCAGGCCCCGGGTGAGGAGGGCCCCGAGGTTCGCGGCCCAGCCGAGCCAGCTCAGCCCGACGGCCACCGGCCCAACCCGCGTCGCCCAGGCACCGGGCGCCTTGTCAGTGGGACCTTCGCCCCCCACCGGGGCGGACTCCGGGGTGCCCGGGGCCGCACCACCACCGCCGACGGTGGCGAGCGCGGGCTGCGCCGCCGCGCGGGCCGACACCCCCGCGGACCGGCTGAAGGCCAGGTCGAGGGCGTAGGCGATCATTGCGAAGACGTAGAGCAGCACCGTCGCCAAGATGAGCTGATCGCTCAGGGTGGCGAGGCCGGCATCGACCTCAACGGGCATCCTTAACTCCTGGGTTGGAAATTCCTGGGTTCAAAGCGGAGACGATCTCGGTGAACTCCTCGTCGAAATCGCCCCCCTCGGTACGCGTGAGGCCGCCCACCTCGACCTGCCGGCTCTCGCCCTCGGGCCGACCGGCCTCGTCGTGAACCCGTACCCACACCCTGCGGCGGCGGACGGTCAGGGCCAGCACGAGGCCGGCCACGGCGAGGACCGAGGCGACGAACGCCGGTATCCGGCCGGGATCGTAGGTGATCTGCAGGGCGATCCACTCCCTGACGCCGGTGAACTCGATGGAGCCCATACCGTCCGGGAGCGTGAGCTTCTCGTTGACCGCCAGCGGGTCCGCCTTCATGACCAGCGGCTTCATCTTCTTCAGGCTCTCCGGGTCGAGCTCGTAGACCGACTGCGGCCGGCCGTCCTTCAGGCCCAGATCACCGGCGAAGGCACCGTAGACCTGGGCCGTGGGGTTGGCGGCGCCGGGGAAGACCGACACCCACTCCGAGCCCACCGGGACCGTCGTCGGCAGGAAGCCGATCAGGAGGCCGAGCTGCTCCGGCTGCGCGTCCGGGACCTTGATCACGCACTCGGAGGTGAAGTTGGCGGGCTGGACGACCAGGCAGGGCACCGGCCCGTCGAAGGCGACCTGGCCCTTGCCATCGGTGATCCTGAAGGTCGGCGCGTACCCGTGGTCGATCAGGTAACTCTGCGTGCCGTTGACGTTCAGCGGCTCGTTGACCTTGAGGACGTAGTCGCGCGCGGGGGCGCCGGGGGCGTCCTCGACCTTGAGCCTGGCCTCGAAGTCGATGGGCTGCCCGGTCTTCTCACCCTTCGCGATGTAGCTCGCCTGGAAGTCCTCGACCGTGAAGGAGAACGGCTCCAGCGACTCGGCGTTCACCTGCTGCCCCGGCATGTAGCGGTCGTAGGCCGCGACCGTGTTGGCGAACCCCTCGCCCTCCACGACCAGCACGTTGCCCCGGTAGCCGTAGAGCGTGCCGATCCCCACCGCGAGCAGCAGGCCGAGCAGGGACACGTGGAACAGCAGGTTGCCGGTCTCGCGCAGGTAGCCCTTCTCCCCGGCGACCCAGCCGGGCCCCGTGATCACCCGGAACCGCTTGGCACGCAGCGTGGCGGCGGCCTCCTCGACGGTCAGCGGGGCCTCGAAGGAGGCGTGCTGCGGCAGCCTGCCCAGGTTGCGCGGCGCCGCGGGCGGCTTCCTGCGCAGCTCCCGCAGGTGGGTCATGGTACGGGGGAGCACGCAGCCGATCAGGGACAGGAAGAGCAGAAGGTAGATCGCGGCGAACCAGGGCGCCCTGAACACGTCGAACAGCCAGAACCTGTCCAGCCACTCGGCGAGCCGGGGGCTGTCCTCGAAATACTGGAAGACCTTGGCGTCGGAGACACCGCGCTGCGGCCAGATCGAGCCGGGAATGGACGCCAGGGCGAACAGGAACAGCAGGATCAGCGCGATCCGCATCGAGGTGAGCGTCCGCCAGAACCAGCGCGCCCAGCCCACGAACCCGATTCCCACGGGCCGCCGTTCCTCGTTCCTCCCGTTCTTTCCGTTCTTCCCGTTGGCCTCGGGACTGCTCGCGGCCACCGTCTCCGTCTGCGGCTCGGCCACCGCTCGCTCTCCCGTCCCAGGGTCGATGTGCCCCATCAGATCACCGGCTCGAATCCGCCGACCCAGCCCTGGATCGTCGCGACGAGTTGCTCCCAGAGCCCGGTGACGAGCAGGACGCCGACGACGACCAGCATGACGCCGCCCACCCGCGTGATCAGCTGCGAGTGCCGGCGTATCGCCTTGAAGGTCCTCAGGGCCCTGCTGTACGCCAGCCCGGCCGCCACGAACGGCAGGCCGAGGCCGAGCGCGTACGCGAAGGCGAGTATCGCACCGCGGCCGGCGCTGCCCTCGTTCAGGCCGAGGGTGAGCACGACCCCGAGGGTGGGGCCGATGCAGGGGGTCCAGCCCAGGCCGAACACCAGGCCGAGCAGGGGCGCCCCCGCCAGGCCCGCGGCCGGGAGCCGGTGGATGCGGAAGTCGCGCTGCAGGCCGGGGATGACTCCCATGAAGGCCAGGCCGAGCACGATCGTGAGGGCGCCCAGCACCCGCGTGATGATCCCGGCGTTGCCGAACAGCATCGCGCCGAGCCCGCCGAAGAGCGCCCCTCCGGCCACGAACACGGCGGCGAACCCGAGGACGAACAGCACGATGCCCGCGACCATGCGCCCCCGCCTGGGGTCGGCGCTCATGCCGGTCACGTACGACAGGTAGCCGGGCACGAGCGGCAGCACGCACGGCGACAGGAACGACACCAGCCCGGCCGCGACCGCTATCGGCAGCGCCAGCGCCAGCGAACCGCTCGCGACGGTGCCCACGAGGTCAGCGCTCATCGCGGGCCCAGCCATCGCCCGGGGCCGTCATCTCTCATTACCGACCTTGGTCACGGCGTCGAGGAGGTCGTTGTACTTGACCGCGCCGAGTGCCCTGGCGGCGATCCTGCCCTGGCGGTCGATGATCAGCGTGGAGGGGATGGCCGCGGGCGGGACCGTGCCCTGGAAGGAGAGCGCGACCTTGCCCGGCTGGTCGAAGATGCTCGGGTAGCCGGACTTGTGGCTCCGTTCGAAGGCGAGCGCGTCGGCCTTGCGGTCCTTGAAGTCGATGCCGAGGAACTCCACACCGTCCGCCTTCGTCTTGGCGGAGATGTCCTTGAGCACCGGCGCCTCAGCCCGGCAGGGCGCGCACCAGGAGGCCCAGAAGTTGAGCACCACGACCTTGCCCTTGTGTGCGGCGAGCGTCGCGGTGCCCCCGTCGAGGGTCTCCCCCTCAACAGGCGGCGCGACCTTGCGGTCGGCGGCCTGGAACAGGGTGATCTTGCCGTCGCCTGCGATGAACCGGGTGTCGCCGGTCTGCGGCTGCGCCCCCTGGTTTCCGGCACATCCGGCCACGGCGATGAGCAGCGCGACGGCGGCAAAGGATTGTACGCGCATGGATGACGGAGGCTCCCTGTACTACAACCGGTAGAGCAATCACTGTACCGGCGGGGTCAGGCGCCCGGCACAGTGGGGCGTTTGACGAGTGCCGCCGCGGGCTCGCTGTACCCCACGCTGATCAGACGGTCCCCCTCGAAGGCGAAGCTGGTGAGGCTGGCCAGAGCGCACTGCCTGCGGCGCGGGTCGTGCGGCAGGCGCCTGCCCTCGGCGGCGAGCCGGATGATCCAGATCGGGAGCTGGTGGCTCACCATGATCGCCTCATGGCCGCGCGCCGCCCTGCGCGCGGCGTTGATCGCGCCGCTCATCCGGTTGACCAGGTGGCTGTAGCGCTCTCCCCAGGAGGGACGAAGCGGGTTCCACAGGTAGCGGTAGAAGCGCGGGTTGCGGAAGACACCGTCTCCTCCGCCGACGGAGAGACCTTCGAAGATGTTCTCGGCCTCGATCAGCCGCTCGTCGAGCGTGACGTCCAGGTGGAAGGTCGCGGCGAGCGGGGCGGCGGTCTCCTGGGCGCGCTCCAGCGGGGAGGAGAACAGCGCGACGACGTCGCGGCCGGCGACCGCCTTGGCCACCGTCTCGGCCATCTGCACGCCGTTGTCGGAGAGGTGGTAGTCGGGAAGCCTGCCGTACAGGACGTTAGCGGGATTGTGCACCTCACCGTGGCGCAGGAGGTGAACGACGGTGGTCTCAGCCATGGTTCCGCCAGCCTACCCACAGCTACCGGCCCACAGCAGGTCAGGTGGACCACTGGGAGCGCGTGGCGAAGGCGAGTAGGGTCTGGGGCGTTTGTGGCTAAGGTTCCGCGGTCCGGCGGTCCGGAAAGGTCCCCCGTGAGCCTGTTCGCCCTCGCCCTCATCCTCACCTCGGCCGTCGCCCACGCCTGCTGGAACCTGCTGAGCAAGCAGGCGGCCGATGCCGACGGCGTCGTCTTCGTCTGGATGGTGGCCGCCGCGTCCACGGTGGTCTGGACCCCGGTCGCGCTCGGCTATCTCCTCCTCGGCGGCACCGGTCTCTCGTGGGCCGACCTCGGGGTGATCGCCGCGAGCACCACGCTGCACCTGGGCTACTTCATGTTCCTCCAGCGTGGCTACCGGCACGGCGACCTGTCGATGGTCTACCCGATCGCCCGTGGCACCGGACCGCTGCTGGCCAGCCTGGTCGCCGTCCTGTTCCTGGGCGAGCGACCCGGCCTGGCGGGCATCGCGGGGATCGGTCTGATCGGGGTGGGTGTCTTCCTGCTCAGCATGGCGCGCAGGCCCAGCCGCCGGGATCTGAGCGGCATCGGGTTCGGGCTGGCCACCGGAGTGTTCATCGCGGCGTACACCGTCTGGGACAAGCAGGTGGTGAGCGCCTTCGCGGTCGCGCCGATCCTGCTCAACTACTTCGGCGACTTCGGCCGCACCCTCGTGCTGACCGCACCGGTGCTCGGCGGCCACCGCCGGGGTCTGGTCCTGCCCGTCTGGCGCGAGCACTGGACGCGGGTGCTGGGTGCGGCGGTGCTGATGCCGCTCTCCTACCTGCTGGCGCTGACCGCGTTCACCTTCTCGCCGATCAGCGCGGTGGCCCCGGTACGGGAGGTCAGCGTGCTCGTCGCGGTGCTGCTCGGCGGCAGGCTGCTGGCCGAGGGCGACCTGACCAGGCGGCTGCTGGCCGCCTGCGTCATCGTCGGCGGCGTGGTGACGATCGCCCTCAGCTAGGCCCTGTCCCGTGGACGCCCTTTGCAGGTCCTTGGATCCGCTGCCTGCCACGGTCCCCGGGCACGTCTTCGGCCTCACGGGACGGCGCACCCGGCACGGTGACCGCGAATCCTCACTCGACCGGGTGAACGTTCCCGGCCAGGACGGTGGACGGCGCCTCGACGGACTCGGAGATGGGGATGTGGAAATCGGCGGAGACGGCCTTCAGCGCCTCGACCGCGGCGCGGATCGCCGGGCGGCGGGCCGCGTCACTGCGCCAGAGCGCATAGAGCCTGCGGGTCGGGCGCGACCTGATCGGGACGACCCGCACCCCGGAGGGGACGAAGTCACGACCCAGCCGGGGAATGATCGCGCACCCCTGCCCGGCCGAGACGAGGGCCATCTGGGTGGGGTACTCATCCGCCATGCAGGCGATGTCCGGCTCCACCTCGGCCGAGCGCAGCGTGTAGACCAGCCAGTCGTGGCAGACCGTGCCCGGTGAAGAGCTGATCCACTGCTCCCCGGACAGCTCGGCCAGCTCGATCTCGGAGCGATCCGCCAGTGGGTGGGTCGCGGGCAGGATCGCGTCGGCGATGTCGTCGAAGAGCGTCGCCCGGGACAACCCCTCGGAGATCGCCAGTGGGCGGTTCATCCAGTCCTGGATCACCGCGAGGTCGAGCTCTCCCCTGGCCACCTCGCGGATCTGCCGCGAGGGCTCGCGTTCCATGAGCTGGAGCCTCAGGTCGGGGTGGCGGGTGCGCAGCAGGAGCAGCGCGGCGGGCATCAGACCCCTGGCCGCCGTGGGGAAGGCGCCGATGCAGAGCCGCCCCACGACCTGTCCGCGCAGTGCCTCGAAGTCGGCCTCCGCCGTCTCGACCAGCGCGAGGATGCGCCCGGCGTGGTCGGCGAGCAGCCCCGCCGCGTCGGTCAGCCGCACCCCGCGCCCGTTGCGCTCCAGCAGGGTCGCGCCGGTCTCCCGTTCCAGCTTGGCGAGCTGCTGGGAGACCGCGGAGGGGGTGACCATGAGCGCCTCGGCCGCCGCGCCCACCGATCCGTAGACGGAGACCGCGTGCAGTGCCTTGAGCCGATTGAGATCCAACACATAAGCAACTCTAAACGACATAAGCCAGAAATTCTCGCTTGTGCTGAAATATCACTGAAAACGACGATGGATGTATGCGTACCCGGCACCTCCTCCTCGCCATCGGCCTCACCGCCCTCTGGGGCTTCAACTTCGTCGTCATGGAGGTCGGGCTCCGGCACTTTCCACCGCTGTTCTACGTGGCGCTGCGCTTCGCCCTGGCCGCCTTCCCCGCGCTGCTGTTCGTCGGCGGCCCCGGGGTGCCCTGGCGCAAGGTGCTCGTCGCCGGGGCCACCCTCGGCATCGGCCAGTACACCCTGCTGCTGATGGGCATGCGGGCGGGCATGCCCGCCGGGCTGACCTCGCTCGTCGTCCAGGTTCAGGCGGTCTTCACCGCCGTCCTGGCCGTCGTGCTGCTGGGGGAGCGGCTCACCGCGCGGCGGATCACCGGCATGGCCGTCGCGCTCGCCGGACTGGTGCTGATCGCCGCCGACCTGGGCACCGGCGGCCCCGTCGGCGCGTTCCTGCTGGTCGTCGGCTCGGCGTTCTTCTGGAGCGCGGGCAACATCGCGGTCAGGAGCGCCGCCCCGCCCAACTCGTTCCGCTTCATGGTCTGGATCAGCGCGGTCGCGGCCCTGCCCATGCTGGCCCTGTCCCTGCTGGTGGAGGGTGTTCCCCGGCTGGAGTTCTCGGTGCAGGGGAGCCTGTCCGTGCTCTACGTGGCGCTGATCTCCACCCTCGGCGGTTTCGGCATCTGGGGCTTCCTGCTCCAGCGCTACGACGCCTCGGTGGTCGCGCCTTCCGCCCTGCTCGTCCCGGTCTTCGGCATGTCCTCGGCCGCCCTGTTCACCGGCGAGCCCATCTCCCCCGTCAAACTCACCGCCGCCGCCCTGATCATCTCCGGCGTCCTCTACGCGAGCACCCGAGCCCGTACGACCGCCGCGCGAGTCCGCCCCCGCCCTCACGACCAGAAGATGACCCAGAAGCCGACCGCGAAGACCAGGGAGAGCACCAGGATGACCGCCCCGACGGTCATGAACAGCACGCCGAGGAGCACACCTCTGCCGCCCACCCCGTCCAGGCGGGCGCGCTGGGGGCGCTCGGGGTCGTAGACCACCATGACCTGCTGGCCCGGACGGACCTGCGGCGGGTTGGAGCCCAGATCCGACGCGGCCTCCACCACGGAGCCCTGCACCGTCTGGAACTGCAGCGTGGGATAGTACAGGCGGTTGCCGCTGCCTCTGTTGGACCTGCGCAGTCCCACGACGACGCCCGGCACCCGCACCCCGTGCCGCCGCAGCCGCTGCCCGACAATCATCACCCGGATGCCGGCCCCGACGAACACCGCTCCGAGCACGATTCCGAACAATGGCACGATTCCAAACAATGGCACAATGCTCATGTCCACCACCGCCTCCTTCTCACCTCGTTCAAGGGCCGCTGTCGCAGTCCCGTTCGAGGGCCTGCACCGCGCCGAGTCGCTCCGGCTCAGGAGGACCGCGGATGAGGTTAGAGGCCGACAGTGGAGAACGACTTGTAGATCATTGGGACGCCGCGCCTGGACGAGGAGATGGGCAGGTCCTTGAGAACGGCGGTTCTCGGGTTCGCCACGTGGGGTACGCCCACGATCTTCGTGATCTCCGGACTCAGGGGGCCGACTGCCTGCCGACAGAAGCCGTCCGGTGTTGCCGTACCGGCGGCGCAACGGTCGTGGGAACGGGGAGCGTCACCTCCACCGTGGTGCCCTCCCCAGGCTCGCCGCTGATGAGGCAGAGTCCGCCCAGCTCCGCGGTGCGCTCGCGCATGGAGGCCAGGCCGACGCCCGAGCGGCGCTTCGGCGGCAGGCCCACGCCGTCGTCGGCGATCAGCAGGCGCAGCGTCTCGGGCTCGCGACGCAGCTCGACACGGACGCGAGTGGCACGCGCGTGCCGCCGGACGTTGGTCAGCGCCTCCTGCGCGATCCGGTAGACGGCCACCTCGACGGCGGCGGGCAGGTCGGTCAGGTCGCCCTCGACGCTCACCTCCGTGGCGGGGCCTTCGGGGGCGGCCGGCCCGGCCAGCGCCTGTACGGCGGCGGCCAGGCCCAGATCGTCCAAGGCGGGCGGGCGCAGGCCGTAGACGAGCTGCCGGATGTCGCCCGTGACCGCGTCCATGCCGGAACGCAACTCGCGCAGCAGCCCGTCCGCCGCCTCCGGGGAGGTCTTCAGGCTGAGGCGGGCCATGTTGATGGTCATGGCCATCCTGCTGAGCGTCTGGCCCAGGCCGTCGTGCAGGTCGCGGCGTAGCCGCCGCCGTTCCTCCTCCCGGGCGGTCAGGATGCGCTCCCGGGAACCCTGCAGGTCGGCCGCCATCCGCAGCGCGTGCGCCACGTCGGCCGCGTACGGGACCAACGTTTCCAGCACCCGCTCGTCGTGTGCGGCGGGGAAGCGGCGCGGGGTAGGCGGGCCGACCAGCAGCCGCCCCACCTGCTCGCCGTGCCAGACCAGCGGTACCTCGCGCGGGGAGTCGCCGACCTGCCCGCTGACCATGCTTGCCACGCTGACCTGGTCCCCCGGTTCGCCGCCGGTCACCTCCACCATGACCCCCTGTACCGCCAGGCCCTCGCGCAGCACGCCGATCACCGACGCCAGCGCTTGCGCCGGATCTCCCCGGCGCATCTCCTGGACCAGCCGCTCGGCGAGCACGCGTGGATCGCCGACCGGACCGTAGAGCAGGCGGTCGACGGCACGTTGCAGCATCCGGCGCAACGGCTGGAAGAACGCGCCCGTGAACAGGGCGGTGACCAGCCCGGCGATCTGGTCGAACCCGGACACCATCAGGCTCGACAGCGCGGCCACACCGAAGTAGACCCCGCCGACCACGGCCAGCAGCCCCGCGGCGACGAAGGTCCGGCTGATGATGGTGTCGATGCCGTACAGCCGGTAGCGCATCACCGAGAACACCATCGCGACGGGGACGAGCGCCGCCCAGAGGACCGACAGCCAGTACAGCTCCGGCGCGACCAGGCTCATGAGCATGAACACGATGTACCCGGCGAACGCCGACAGCGGCCAGCCGATCTGCCGCCTGCCCGCCGGGTCCGCCCGGCGAAAACGCGGCAGCAGGGACAGCGCCGCCAGCGGGATCGCCACGAAGATCCCCGTCCAGATCAGCACCACCATCACCGAGTCGTACGGCGCCAGAGCGGGGATCTGCAGCGGGTTGGGGATGACGGCCGGAAACGGGGAGTCCTCGAGCGGCGGATCCGGCCGCACGAACTTGCGCGCGGTCTCGGCACCGACGGACACCACACCCAGCAGCACCACCGCTCGCCAGCGCCGCGAGGGCAACCTGCCGTCCGGGGAGTACAGCGGCAGCAGTATCTCCAGCGCGAGCGTGCACGCTGCCCAGCCCACCTGCGCCGGGAATCTCAGGAGCCCCGCCAGCGCGAGATCCCCGCGTGCCGCGGACTCCAGCGCCGTCGCCTGGGAGAAGTCGTAGACGGCACCGCCGAGCCCGCCCGCGCACATCAGCCATGCCAGCTTGAGCCGAGGCCGATGCGCGATGAGGAACGCGCCGACCGCGGGAAAGGTCACCCCCGCCGCCGTCAGCGGCGTGACCGTCACCGGCGGCAGCCACTCCTCCGGAAGTCCCGCGAAGATCAGCATGGCCGCGACCACCAGCGCCGGAGACAGCACGGCCAGGACGACGGCGACCGTCCGGGCTGCCCACGCCATCCCGTCCCTGCTTTCCGGCTCCCGTTCCTGCTTGACCTTAGCGTGCCCGCGAAACGGCACAAAAGATGCGATTTACCACCATCGTGGTGAGGGCGTTACCAACCGGGAACTCGGCTGCGGGACGTCCGGGTAATGACCATGAATCCAACGATGTTGCCCCCGACCTGTGAAGATTCCTCGGGAAACAAGATCACGAAACGGCGGTCCAAGCTCTGCCCATGCAGGTCGGACCTGTGTCCGTGGGATTTTCCGCGATTGCTACCGGATCCCCCTCCAGGCGAACTTCTCCGACCCACACATGATCAGGGACGCGGGTCGAAGTCCCCAGCCTTGACACGGCCGAGGAAGGCGGTCCAGTCGCTTGGGGAGAAGGAGAGTGTGGCGCCATCGGGATTCTTGGAGTCTCGGATGAGGTGGTGGTTATCCATGTGGGCCACCTCGACGCAGTTGTTGCCGCTGCCGCTCAGGCTGCTCTTGTGCCATACGACACGGGGAGAATCTGCGTTCATGGCCATCCCACGTCTCTTTTCTCGCTCTTCTCCAGGTTCACCTCTCGCTGCACGACGAACGATCCCAAAGCATCACAACCAGGAGCAGCGTCTCCCGCTTGACTACCTCAGTTTGTCGAACGCATCGTTCTTGACACCGTTGAGGAAGGCTCGCCACTCGTCAGGCGAGAAGACCAACGCCGGCCCCAAGGGGTCCTTACTGTCTCGGACGGCCGCGATGCCGGGGAGATTGGTGGCGACCTCGATCATGGAGGAGATGAGGGTGGCGGACTCTTCGGCGGTGAGCGACTGGGTGATTAGATTATTGAACATCCAGGTATATTTCGCGAGCTCTTCGGCTTCTTCGAGGACCAGACCGCTGACGGCCTGTTCGATATAGACGAGAGCCGGATCAGCAGGGTCGGGGAACTCCAGGATGACAAAAGGACCGTCCATGGCTGGGTGGGCTCCCCGTTTGAGAGGCAGCACCTGGATCGTGATGTTCGGCAGCTTGCTTCGCTGTAGCAGGAAGGCCAGCTGATCGCTCATCGTCGTTGCTCCGCCCACCTCGCGCATCAATACCGCCTGGTCGAGCACCGCGTGCAGATGGACCGGAGCATCACGTGTCAGAAGCTGCTGGCGGGCAAGGCGAACGCCGACCTTCTTCTCGATGTAAGGATGGCTGGGATTCATGGCCGCCGCACCCATAACAGCTCGGGTGTAGGCCTCGGTCTGCAGGAGACCTGGGATGACCTGCGCCTCGTAGGTACGGATCATCGCCGCATCGGCCTCAAGGCCGATGTAGGAGTCGAATCCGGTCTTCAGGGTGTCGCGGCGGCGGGCGAGACCAGGGTCCGGATCGCAGTCATCCGTCGTGCCTGCGGCTGGGTGTTCGTCTGGCGGCCCTGGTGGGCCAGGGTGTGGCGGCCGGGCGAAGGGGTCTGGGCCGGGGCCGACAACGCAGCAGACGTCATCGTCTCGGCGGCGATCGCATGAACGCGTACCCGCAGGCCACCTGCCGCTACGAACGCCAGCGAGCGACCGCGGGACGCTGGGCCGTACTGCACCCGCTGGGTCACGCCGAGTTCGCGGGCCTGGCCTGCTCCGTCGCGACGGTCCGCGCCTG
>NZ_JBEXUE010000042.1:0-35618 GCF_040614275.1 Streptosporangium sp. NPDC006013 | reverse complement strand
GCCCGGCGGGACCGGTCGGCATCAGACCAGACTGTCCTCGACGGTCAGGCCGAACTCGCCCTTGCCGTACATTCCCAGGGCACGCTCGACGTCGTTGGCGACGTGGACGCTGCCCGCGTGCGCGTCCCGCCAGGCCCGCTCGATGGGGTTGCCCCGGCCGAGCGAGTTCCCTCCGGCGGTCTTGAAGAGACTGTCGATCGCCTCCACCGCCCGCTGGGTGGCACGGACCTGGTCCCTGCGGACGCGCAGCCGCAGCTCCATCGGAATGCGCTCGCCCCGGACGGCGTACTCGTACACCTCGCGCACGTTGTGGTCCGTCTGCAGCACCGCCGCGTCGATCTCCGAAGCGGCCCGGGCCACCGCGACCTGGGCGAACTGCTCCTCGGCGAACCGGCCGCCGCCCAGACTCAGCCGTACCCGGTCACGCATGGCGGTGACGTAGGCCCGGTAGCAACCGGCCGCCATGCCGACGACGGGAGCGGTGATCGCGTTGGTGAAGACGGTCGCGAACGGCATCCGGTAGAGCGGGCCGGTATTCACCTTCTGGCCGGGACCGCGCAGTTGTGCCTGCTCGTAGTTGCGCATGGCGCGGTGTTCGGGCACGAACACCCGTTCCACGATGATGTCGTTGCTGGCCGTGCCGCGCAGTCCGATGACGTCCCAGACGTCCTCGATCACGTAGTCGGTGCGGGGGACGAGGAGGGTCATGAAGTCCACCGGCCTGCCCTGCTTCTCCACCACCAGGCCCCCGACCAGTGCCCACGACGCGTGGTCGCAACCGGATGAGAAGCGCCACCGGCCGGAGAGCTCGTATCCACCCTCGACCGGAGTGAGCCGCCCCACCGGAGCGTACGACGAGGACACGAGCACGTCCGGGTCCTCCCCCCAGACCTCGTCCTGCGCGGCCTCGTCGAACAGGGCGAGTTGCCACGGGTGGACGCCGAGCACGGAAACCACCCAGCCTGTGGATCCGCAGACCCCGGAGATCTCCCGGATGACCTCGAAGAACTTCACGGGGTCGCTCTCGGCGCCGCCGTATCTCCTGGGCTGCAGCATCCGGAAGATCCCCGTCTGGATGAGCTCCCGTATCGTCTCCTCGGGCACCCGCCGGTTCACGTCGGTTGCGCCCGCCCGCTCCCCGATCTTCGGCAGCAGTGCGCGAACCGCGTCCAGGACCTCGTCGCCCGCGGGAGACGTGGGAGAGTCGCGTTCGCCCGGCCCGTGCCGTTCACGCCGGTGCGCCGTACCGGTTCTCATCTCCCCGCCGCGAGGGCGACCGCGATCTCGATGAGCTGGTCTTCCTGGCCGCCGACGAGCTTACGGCGCCCGGCCTCGATGAGGATCTCGGCGCCCGACACACCGTACTTCCTCGCCTGGCGGTCGGCGTGCTTCAGAAAGCTGGAGTAGACACCGGCGTAACCCATGGTGAGCGACAGCCGGTCGAGCAGGCACTCACCGTCCATGACCGGGCGGACGACGTCCTCGGCGGCATCGATGATCTTCAGGGTGTCGATGCCGGTGCGGATGCCGAGCTTCTCGGTGACCGCGGCGAGCCCCTCGACGGGCGTGTTGCCGGCACCGGCGCCGAACCTTCGCGTCGAGCCGTCGATCTGGAGGGCTCCCGCGCGCACGGCGATGACCGAATTGGCCACGCCGAGGCCGAGGTTCTCATGGCCGTGGAAACCGACCTGGGCGTCGGATCCGAGCTCGGCCACGAGCGCGGCGATCCGGTCGCCGGTCTCCTCCATGATCAGCGCGCCGGCCGAGTCGACCACGTACACGCACTGGCATCCCGCGTCGGCCATGATCCGCCCCTGCCGGGCGAGGACCTCGGGCGGCCGGCTGTGCGCCATCATCAGGAACCCGACGGTCTCCAGGCCGAGCTTCCTGGCGAGGCCGAAGTGCTGGACGGAGATGTCCGCCTCGGTGCAGTGGGTGGCGATTCGGCAGATGCTCGCGCCGTTGTCGGCGGACTCGCGGATGTCGTCCTGGAGCCCGAGGCCGGGCAGCATCAGGAACGCGATCTTCGCCCGCTTCGCCGTCGCCACCGCGGCCTTGATCAGCTCCTGCTCCGGGGTGTGGCTGAAGCCGTAGTTGAACGACGAGCCACCGAGCCCGTCGCCGTGAGTGACCTCGATCACCGGCACGCCCGCGTCGTCCAGCGCGGCGACGATGGACCGGACGTGCTGAGGCGTGAACTGGTGCTGCTTGGCGTGCGAGCCGTCGCGCAGCGACGAGTCGGTGATCCGGATGTCGAGGTCGGAGCTGTAGGACATGGATCGATCTCCCTGTGACTAGGAGCGCTCGGCGAGAATGCGCTGCGCGAAGCCTTCGCCGACCTTGGCGGCGGCGGCGGTCATGATGTCGAGGTTCCCGGAGTACGGCGGAAGGAAGTCGCCCGCGCCCTCGACCTCGATGAACACGGCGACCCGGGCGAGCCCGCCGCTCATCGGCGTGGGGTCGTCGAACTGCGGTTCGGCGCGCAGTCGGTAGCCGGGCACATACGCTGCCACGGTGCCGACCACATCCTTGATCGAGGCCGCGATCGCGTCCTGGTCGGCATCGAGCGGGATCGAGCAGAACACCGTGTCCTGCATGAGCATCGGTGGCTCGGCCGGGTTGAGGATGATGATGGCCTTGCCCTTCCGCGCACCACCGATCATCTCGATGCCCCGCGCGGTGGTGCGGGTGAACTCGTCGATGTTGGCCCGGGTCCCGGGGCCCGCCGACGGAGAGGCCACACTGGCGACGATCTCCGCGTAGGCCACCTCGGTCACCCGGGAGACGGCGTACACGATCGGGATCGTCGCCTGCCCACCACAGGTGATCAGGCTGACGTTGGACACATCGAGGTGGGCCCCGAGGTTGACGGCGGGTACCACCGCCGGCCCGATCGCGGCCGGGGTCAGGTCCACGGCCGGGATACCGAGCGCCTGATACCTGGGGGCGTTCTCCCGGTGGACGTACGCCGAGGTCGCCTCGAAGACGATGTCGGGCCGTTCGGCCTGGGCGAGCAGCCACTCGACGCCCTCGGCCGAGCCGATCAGGCCGGCGGACTCCGCCCGCTTCAGCCCGGGGCTGTCCGAATCAATGCCGATCATCCAGCGTGGCCGGATGAAGTCGGAACGGAGCAGCTTGTACATCAGGTCGGTCCCGATGTTGCCCGAGCCGACGATCGCGGCGGTTGCCTTGGTCACTGTGTCACCCTCATTCGAATCGAGCGGTCACGGAGCCGAGCCCGGCGAACTCGGCACGGAAGACGTCGCCGGGGCGCGCGTCGATCGCCCTGGTGCAGGATCCGGGGAGGATGACGTGCCCGGCCTCGAGCTTCACTCCGAAGGAGGCCACCTTCCTGGCCAGCCAGGCCACGGCGGTGGTCGGGTTCCCCAGCACCGCGTTGGTGTTGCCCCTGGTGATCTCGGCGTCACCGGCGTAGAGCACGGCCTCGATGTCGGCGACGTCCATGCCCGCGGCCGTCAGGTCGGCCGGGCTCATCCGGGCGTCGCCCAGGATCACGCCGGCCGAGGACGCGTTGTCCGCGATGGTGTCGGCCAGGCGGATCCGCCAGTCCCTGATGCGGCTGTCGATCAGTTCGATGCTCGGCACGACGTACTCGGTGGCGGCGAGCACGTCCTCCTCGGTGCACCCCTCGCCCGGAAGGCTCGCCCCGAGCACGTACCCGATCTCCACCTCGATCCGGGGATAGCAGTACCGGTCGGCCCGGATCGGCGTGTTCTGCGACAGCACCATCGTGTCGAGCAGATGACCGTAGTCGGGCTCGTCCACGCCCATCATCCGCTGCATCACCGGGGAGGAGAGTCCCACCTTGTGGCCGTACACCCGGGCCCCGGCGGCGAGACGGCGGCGGATGTTGATGAGCTGGACCTCGTAGGCGTCCACCACGCCGATGCCCGGGTATGCGCCGGTCAGCGGTTCGATCGGCACCCGATCCCGCTCGGCCTCCCACAGCCGTTCGGCCGCGGACTCCCGTCGCGTTACCTCCAGCATTCAGTCCTCCCGAATTCGTGTCCCGCATCGCGCTCGGGCGGTGCGGGCAGTTGATGGATGGGGATGGTCAACGGTGACGCGGGGTTTCCGTGACGGCTCTCCCCCTCGGCAAAAGGGTCCCGGGCACGGACGAGCTTCACCCGTCGTAGGTGATCTTGAGATGCTCGCTGAGCGGGAACGCCTGGCAGGAAAGGATCAGCCCGTCGGCGAGGTCCTGCTCGTCGAGGACCGTGTTGCGCTCCAGCGCGACCTCGCCCTCCAGCAGCACGCAGGCGCAGGCGCTGCAGGACCCCTCACGGCACGAGTACGGCGCCTCCATGCCGGCCGCCAGCAGCACGTCAAGGAGCTTGTTGCCCTTCGGCCAGGTCAGCGTCCGCCGCTCACCGTCCAGCTCGATCTCGACCGTGCTACCGGGGCCCGACGAGTCGACCGCGACACCGGGTCCGGCGAAGGGGTCGGTGGCCAGCGACTCGAAACGCTCGACGTTGACCCGCCGCCTCGGGACACCCAGGTCGGCGAGGACCCGCACGGCGAGATCCATGAACGGGCCGGGGCCGCAGACGAACGCCTCCCGGTCGGTGTATGGCCGGGTCAGCGCGGCCAGGCCGCTCGCGCTGGGCAGGCCCTGCACCGACTCCAGCCAGTGGACGACGGTCAGCCGCTCGCCGTACTCGGCGGTCAGCGCGACCAGTTCGTCGCGGAAGATCACCGAGTTCTCGTCGCGGTTGGCGTACAGGAGGGAGACGGCGCCGACGCCTCCGCGCAGGCACGATTTGAGGATCGACATGACCGGGGTGATGCCGCTGCCGCCGGCGAGCAGCAGCAGGTCCTCGTCGAGCGAGGCGGGGACGAATGTGCCCGCCGGTCGCAGCACCTCCAGCATGTCCCCCTCGGTGACGTGATCACAGATCCAGTTCGACCCGTAGCCGCCCCGGGTGCGCTTCACCGTCACCTTGAGCTTCTCGTCGCACACCGGCGAGCTGCTCAGGGAGTAGCAGCGCGCCGCGCCCTCCGGGCGGGTGGTGGGCACCCGGATGGTGAGGAACTGGCCGGGCCGGTAGCCGAACCGGGTGTGGTCTCCGTCGGCGGGCTCCAGCACCAGTGAGTGCGCGTCGGAGGTCTCCCGGATGACCTCGACGACCCGCGCCTTCAGCGGTCCCGGCTGGGTCATGCTCCCCACTCCTCCCTGGTCGCGGAAACGGCCGGCTGGAATCGCCCTGCCGCGTGCCGGGCGGCGATGTACCCGAAGACGATCGAGGGGCCGATCGTGGCGCCGGGACCCGCGTACTCGTTGCCCATGACCGATGCGGAGGTGTTCCCGGTGGCGTACAGCCCTTCGATCACCGAGTCGTCGGGGCGCAGCACCCGGCTGTGCTCGTCGCAGACCAGCCCGCCCTTGGTGCCGAGGTCGCCGGCCTCGATGCGGAAGGCGTAGTACGGCGCCTTGTCGATCACGTCGAGGTTCGGATTCCTCAGCGTGGGGTCACCGTAGTAACGGTCGTAGGCGCTGTCGCCCCGGCCGAAGTCCTCGTCCTTGCCGGCCCTGGCGAACCGGTTGAAGCGCTCGACGGTCTCGGCCAGCGCGTCGGCGGGCATGCCGACCTTCACCGCCAGTTCGGCGAGCGTGTCGGCACGGAACGCCACGCCCTGCTCGTAGAACGCCTCCGGTATCGGCATCCCGGGAAGGATCTGCGCGAACGGGTACCGCGCCCGGGCCTTGGCGTCCATCACGAACCATACGGGTACGTGCCCGCCGGCCAGCTGGTCGTGCACGAAGTTGACGTACGGGGCGGACTCGTTGGTGAACCGCCGTCCCTGCTGCGACACGATGATCGACGGCGGGATGCACCGCTCGGACACCAGCGGGATGGTCGCCCCCGCCGGGTGCCGTACGGCCGGCATCCACCAGGCGTCGTCCATCAGGTCGAGGGCCGCGCCGAGCCGCTCTCCCGCCAGGATGCCGTCGCCGGTGTTCTCCGTGGCGCCCATGCCGAAGTCGGTTCGGCCGCCATCGGGCAGGTACTTGTCGCGCATTTCCTGGTTGTGGTCGAAACCACCGGTCGCCAGCAGCACCCCGTACCTGCCGCGGATCCGGACGGTCTTCCCGTCGCGCCGGGCGACGATGCCGGTGACGGCGCCGCTTTCGTCGGTGACGAGTTCGGTCATCGGCGTCCGCAGCCACAGCGGAATCCACGCGTCCTTCAGCGCCATCCGCAGCCGGGCGACGAGCGCGCGCCCGCCGGTGGACATGTGGCGGCGGCGGAACAGGTTCGACGAGACCCGCCAGGCGGCGACGATCGACGCCCGGCGGCCGCTCCAGGTGCGCTTGACCATGGCCAGGTCGTGGTAGTCCTTGCTGGTGACCCACAGGCCCAGCGGGCCCTTCATGCCGTTGGGGCGCTGGTACTTCTCGTCCTCGCCGAGCTTTCGGGTGTCGAACGGGATCGGCTCGATCGACCGGCCCAGCGGCCTGCCGCCTTCGAACTCGGGGTGGTAGTCGGCGTAACCCCTGGTCCAGGAGAACCGGATCCACTTGCTCCTGCCGAGCAGTTCCATCGCGGCCGGACCGTTGTCCACGAACGCGTCGAGCCGGGCCGCGGGGACCCTGCCCTCGGTCAGCAGGTCGAGGTAGCGGCGGATGGACTCGCGGCTGTCGTCGTGCCCCTCGGCCCGCAGGGTGGGATTGTTGGGGATCCAGATGCCGCCACCGGAAATCCCGGTGCTGCCGCCGAACGCCGCGCCCTTCTCGACCACCACCGCGGACAGGCCGCTGTCGTGCGCGGTCAGCGCCGCCGTCATGCCGCCGCCGCCGCTGCCCACGATGACCAGGTCGAACTCGTGGTCCCACCCGCTCACCGCTCGTCCTTCCTGGTCAGGAAGGCCAGCACGACGCTCTCCCAGGCGGCTTTCTGCTCGATCATCACCCAGTGACCGCAGTCGGGGAAGATGTGCACCTCGACGTCGGGGATGGACCGCATCGGCAGGATCGCCATGTCAACCGGGCTGACCCGGTCGTCGCGGCCCCAGGTGATCAGTGTCTTGGCCTTGATCTTGTGCAGCATCGCCCAGTACGGCGGGGCGTCCGAGGCCGCCGCGGCCGCGGCGCCGGCGGCGAACGCCGCCTTGCCGTACATCCGGCGGGCGCCGGCCAGGGTGGCCGGTTCGGTGGCCAGCGCCCAGCGCTCCTCGATCAGTTCCTCGGTGACCAGGGACCGGTCGTAGACCATGGAGTCCAGCCACTGGACGAGCCGCTCCCGGGTGGGCTCCTCGGTGAAATCCATGAGCAGCTTGATGCCCTCACCGGGGCCCGGGCTGAACAGGTTCCTGCCGACACCGCCGATGGTGACCAACCGGCGTACCCGGTCGGGGTGGGCCATCGCCACCTGGGCACCGACGATTCCGCCCATGGAGTTGCCGATCACGTCGACCTGCTGGAGCCCGAGCCCGTCGAGGAAGCGGATCACCGCTGCCTGCGCCCCCACCATGGGATGCTCGCCGGTCGAGTCGCTCACCCCGAAACCGGGGAACTCCAGGATCAGGCAGCGGAAGCGCTCCGCCAGGACCGCGAGGTTGCCTCGGAAGTTCCGCCATCCGGTGACTCCGGGCCCCGAGCCGTGCAGGAGCAGCAGCGGCGGGCCCTCGCCGGCTTCGTGGTAACGCAGTACACCCTGGTCGGTCGCAAGTTCCCGCGCCGTCGACTCGTAGGTCAGCTCGGTAAGCATTCATCCGTCCCGTTCATCGCGGAGTATCGGCTTCGGGGAAGGTAGCCCGCGAGAGCCGGAGAGCGGATCGTTCCTCCCGATGAGTGAGACCCGGCCCGCCTCCGCCCGGGATCGGCCGGGACACCGGGCCACGCCCCGCGCCCCTTCCGCTCAGCGGGATCCGGCCCCGGTGAAGTCCGCCGGAGGTCCGTAACTTCGTCGCCCGAAGCCGCCAACGGGGCGGCGTCCGACGTCACCTGAGGTGAAACGCATGACAGCCGAGACCGCCCGGCCCTCAATCACTCCGGATCCCGTCGGCGTGGCTCCGCCCGACCCCGCGGAAATGCGGCAGGCGATGGGCATGTTCGCGAGCGGCGTGACGGTCATCACCGGCATCGACGGCGGAGAGCCGGTGGGATTCGCGTGCCAGGCGTTCGCGTCGGTGTCCCTCGAACCGCCGCTGATCCTTTTCTGCGCCGACCACAACAGCCGCACCTGGCCGAGGATCAGGAAGTCCGGGAGGTTCAGCGTGAACGTGCTGGGCGAAGAGCAGTCCGACCTATGCAGCCGATTCGGCTCCAGCAAGGGCAGGAAGTACGACGGGCTCGGCTGGGAGCTGTCTCGGTGGGGCACTCCGGCGCTGCGCGATGTGCTTCTGCGTGTCCACGCCGAGGTCGTCGACGTGCACATCGCCGGGGATCACGACGTGGTGATCGGTCGGGTACTGGAGGTGGAGCGGAACGCCGGGCGGCGTCCCATGGTGTTCTTCCGCGGGCGGTTCGGCATCGACCATGAGACGGACGCCGAACAAGCGCTGTTCGCCCCCGGTCTGTGGGGCTGGGCGGATCAACGGGACCGGGATCGGGCTTGAGAACGACGACGGGCCGTGCGGATCACAGCCAGCCGTCGTTCTCGCCCATGGTGAGCAATCGGTTCATGGTCTCCGGTGACCAGTTACAGTCCGGCACCCGGGCGGCTTGACGGGATCGCCCCCGCTGGCTGTCCAGGTCCGGGAAAAGGGCGAGCGAGGCCTGCCGTGCCGCGTCGACCACCAGCGGGGCGACGTTCTCCAGCGGCGTACGGGTGTCGCCGACGAGAGAGATGCTCGCCACCGGGCCCTCGTGGCCTCGGATCGCCGCGGCGGCACACGAGATGCTGGGGACGTTCTCGCCCCGTTCGAACGCCAGTCCCTGGCGCTGCCGGATACGGTTCAGCTCCTGGTGCAGGGTGCCGATGTCGCCGATGGTACGGCTGGTGAGCCGCCGCACCTTGCCTTCGACCAGTTCCTCGACCCGCTCGGGCTCCAGCCAGGCGAGGATCGCCTTGCCCAGCGCGGTGGAGTGCGCCGGGGCACGGCCGCCGACTCGGGAGGGCACGGACAGGGCGAACCGCCCGCCGACCTTGTCCAGGTAGAAGACCTCCGAGCCGTCCAGGACCGCCAGATGGACGACCATCCTGGTTCTCATCTGCAGGTCGTGCAGCAGCGGCGCGGCGGCCTCTCGGATCTCGCCGTGGCTGCCGTCGCCCCCGCCGATCCCGAGCGCCCGCTTGCCCAGGCTGTAGCCGAAGGACGAGTGCTCCAGCCAGTTCAGTCGTACGAGTTGGTCGAGGATGCGATGCGTCGTCGAGCGCGGCAGGTGAGTGCACCGCGCCACGTCCTCCAGCGTGAGGTGGGTGAAGCGGCCGTCGAACGCGTCGATGATCAGCGTCATCCGCTCGACCATCGAGGGCGGGAGCTCTCGCCGCGCGGACGCGGCGTGGCCAAGGTCAGAGAGAGCGGTCATCACATCTCCCCAAAACTGAAATGAATTCTTGTTTCGAAATGTAGCAACGGGACGAGCAACAGGGAAGAGAGGGAGAAAGATCACCAAATGATACTTTTTGTTCGGTTCGTCCTATGGGACACGGGAGCCCGCACCCCCTCTACGCCGGGAAGATTTCCGCGAGGAGCTCCGGGTTGCGAGAAGCCGCTCGCCACGCCGCGAAGCGTGGCAACGCGCCGAATCAGATTCATGCCATATGTAACATGTGGCCAATAAGTGCGTCAACGGACACAACACCGTCACACCTCCGCAACAAACCCGGGTAGGTCAGGCCTTCGCTTGACCGCCTCTCAGCAGCGTGTTTAGCTGAGGCAGACCCCGGAGCGCCCCGTCGATGACGGCCCAGCCGGGCCGCCCCCATTGGCTACGACAGAGCGAACGTCATTCAGATGGATCGTCGGCACCGGTTGGAAACCATGGCGAGGGCTGGGTTCACCGTCCCCTGAGCGAAGGCGAACAGGATCGTCGCCACCTTCGCGGCGTCCAACTCGGCGGACACCTGCCCGGCGGCCTGCGCGGCCCTGATCTGGTCGGCGTAGAACGCCATCACCTGCGTCACGGCCATCCTGGACCTGTACCTCAAGGGCAGGCCTCAGCCCGTGCCGGACAAGCCCTCAGCCGAGGTCAAGTTCTGGAATTGAGCCGCCGACGGGTGGCTGGAAGACGTTGACGCCCGACCGGCGAGATCATCGGCATTCCGGCGTTGCCAGGGCCATCTCCCCGGCTACCGTGAAGGAGATCAAAGTCAACGACTGAGCAGGTAGCGCCGGGGCGTGGTACCGACCGTGCGGCGGAAGGCCGCCAGGAACGCGCTCGCCGTGGCGTACCCCACGTTGTGCGCCACCCGCGACACCGGCTGCCCCTCGGCCAGCAGCGGCAGGGCGGCGCGCAGCCGTACCTGCGTGCGCCAATGGTCGAAGCTCATGCCCGTGTCTCGCACGAACAGCCGCGTCAACGTCCGCCTGCTCACGCCCGCCGCGCGGGCGTGCGCCTCCAGGCTGCGCGGGTCGGCCGGGTCCGCCAGCAGGGCGGCCGCCACCACCCGGACGCGCTCGTCGGTGGGTTGCGGCACGTCGATGGGCCGGGTGGGCAGCGGGCGCAGCAGGTCGGGCACCACCGCCTCGGCGCGCAACCGCGCGTCGTCGGTGAGGTCGGTGCGGGCCAGGTACCCGATCAGCTCGGCCAGCAGGCCGTCGACGCCGACCGCCGTGGGCTCGGGCCAGTCCAGCGGGCAGCGCTCCGGCGCCAGGTACAGGCTGCACAGCACCGCGTCGCGGGTCGCGCCGGTCGCGTGGGTGACGCCCGCGGGCAGCCACAGCGCCCTGGTGGGCGGCAGGACCCAGTACACCTCGCCCACACCGATGCTCAGGACGCCGCGCCGGGTCCAGGCAAGCTGGTGGTGGGTGTGGCTGTGCGGGGGGATCCACTCCCCCGAGGCCAGCGGGAAGTGGCCGACGATGATCGCGCCTATGTCCTCCATGCGACACAGTCTGGCCTCATCGCGGATTGTGGCCAAACGCGGCGGATCATAGCGTCGTCGGGTGCCGATGATTGTGTTGTGCCTTGTCCAGTTCATGCTCGTGCTCGATGACACCGTCGTGAACGTGGCCCTGCCCAGCATCCGCGATGAGCTGGGCTTCAGCACGTCCGGGTTGCCCTGGGTCGTCAACGCCTACTTCCTGGCCTTCGGCGGGCTGCTGCTGCTGTGCGGCCGGATGGCGGATCTGCTGGGCCGTCGCCGCGTCTTCCTCATCGGCGTGGCGTTGTTCGGGATGGCCAGCCTGGCCTGCGGGCTCGCGCAGGAGCCATGGCAGCTCGTGATCGGGCGGTTCGTGCAGGGCGCGGGTTCTGCGATGGCCAGCCCGGCGGCGATGTCGATGATCACGTTGCTGTATCCGGGGCCGGAGGAGCGGGCCAAGGCACTGGGCATCTGGGGCGGCATCGCGGCCCTGGGCGGAACCTCGGGCCTGGTGCTGTCCGGAGCGCTGACCGACCTGGTGTCCTGGCGCGGGATCTTCCTGATCAACCTGCCCATCGTCGCCGTGGCCCTGGCGCTGCTCCCCCGCCTGGTCCCCGAGTCCCGCGCCCCCGGCCGGCGCCACCTCGACGTCCCCGGCGCGGTCCTGGTCACCGGTGCCACAGTGGCGCTGGTGTACGGGCTGCTGCGGGCCGGCGAGACCGGCTGGAGCGATCCGATCGTCATCGGTGCCGTCGTGCTGTCCGCCGCCTTGGCGGTGGCGTTCCTGGTGGTCGAGTCGCGGGCGGTGGCGCCGCTGGTGCCCGGGTCGTTCCTGGCCTCGCGGACGCGGGCGGTCGCCAACGGCGCGACCCTGCTGTTCTCGATGGCGATGTACGCGATGTCGTTCCTGCTGATGATCCAGATTCAGACCGCCCTGGGGTACAGCCCGCTCCTGGCCGGCATCGCCTACCTGCCCTACGGCGCCGGCATTCTGGCGGGCATGTGGCTGTCCTCCCGCATCTCGCTCAGGATCGGGACGCGCTGGGCGCTCCTGCTGGCGTTCCTGGTCAACATCGCCGGCCTGCTGCTGCTGTCCGGCGTGGCGGCGGGCGACTCCTACGCCGCCCACGTCCTGCCCGGCATGCTCATACTGAGCGTTGGCAACGGGCTGAGCCTGCCCGTCATGGCCGCAGCCGCGGTCGACGGCACCACCGAGGAGGACGCCGGTCTCGGCTCGGCCCTGTTCACCTCCGTCCAGCAGGTCGGCGGCGCCGTCGGGGTGGCCGCGCTGGCCATCATGGGCTACTCGGGCGGGCTCGCGGCGGGCGCGCTCTGCGTGGCGCTCGGCGCCGTACTCATCGTCGTGCTACTGCCGTCGCGTGCCGGCGGCCCGCGGCAGCCCGCTGGACATGGAGCCGGCGGCCGAAGCACGCCGGCGGCCGCTCCCCGGTGAGGATCCGGGCCACCGGCCCCTGCACCAGGACGCGGTCGTCGCGGAAGCACGCTACATTCACCACAGCAAAGATCGATCTGCACTCGCCCACCTGGATGTACGGCATGCACCCCCTCATCGTCGTCCTGGCCCTCGTGGCCGCCGCCCCCACCACCGCCCACGCCCGAGCCGCCGAACCCGATCCGGTGGCGGGCCTGCGTTCCCTGCTCGCCCGCGGTGCCGGCGCGACGACCGAGTTCTACGGCCAGGCCTCCACAGACCTGTCCAAGGAGGTGCAACTGAGCAACGGCAGGCGCACCTTCATCGGGAGCGGTATGGGAGTGCGCGGAACCGGCAAGGTCAAGCTGGGGCGGGCCGGCGTGATCGCCTCAGAGCACGTTCGGCAGCTCAGTGTGAGCAACAGGGAGCTGATGGTGGAGGAGGCGCCCAAGGACCCCTACTTCGCCGGCGTGCTCCGCACGGTGGGGACGCTGCGCACGATCAGCGTGAACGGCTGGCAATACCAGCTCGCGCCGCGGGCGAAGACCTGGGTGCGCACCGGCCGGGCCAGCGGCGCTGCCGCCGCGTACGGCGATCAGCTCATCAATGTCCTGGAACCGGCCACGCTACGCAAGCTGCTGTCCACCAAGAGCCGCAAGAGCGTCGCGCCATGGCTCAAGGACCACACCACCGGCCGCAAGCAGCGGATCTACACCCTGACCGGGACGATCACCCTCAAGGAGCTCTATCGCGTCTCGCCCAGCTTCCGCGAGGCCGCGGGGACCTCGGCCCTCGGCACGTCCGAGGTGACATGGACGTACATGTACGACGACCGCGGGTGGCCGTACCGGGTCGGCTGGCGGTTCTACGCGCACCCACGGCCCGAGGTCCCGGGGCTCGGAGACGACCGGATCCTGCGGGGGCACCTGGCCACACAGTACCGGAACTGGGAGAAGCCGATGACGATCACTGCGCCCAAGGCGACGCCGGGGCGGGGGCTGGAGGTCGACGACCTCAGCGACGTGCTGAGCGCTCCCGAGCGCCGCAAGTGAGCAGGCCGAGCTGAGAGAGCCTTGGTGACGAGCCGCCGAGGCAAGGGCTTACCGTAACGTCGCTGCTACATAGCGCTTAGCGGGAATTCCCGGCCGGATAGGGCTCCGGGGAGAATCGGACCGAATTTTGGCGGTAGCGCTCTTCAGCGCGACGGGCGGTGAGGTCCGGTTCGCCGACCTGGAGGCGGAGCAGTCGGGCGGGGACGTCGATGGTGATGAGAAGGAAGACGCCCTCAAGCTCATCACGGGTCCTGTCTGCCGAAACCGCAATCAAGATCGACTCATGGCCGGTTTTCCCGGTATCTCGGCTGGACCCGATGGTCGAGCCGCTGCGCAGCACGACATCCCGCCCCCGCGCGGCACCCGACGAGGTGATTCTCCGCAGGCGAAAAGGGCGAACCACCGCTTTACCAGGTCACACCTTCGTCGGCGTGCGAGCGTGATCCGCGGAAGGTGCGGCATGGCCGGGGAGGCGCAGCACGAACCGTGCGCCACGGGGGCTGTCTTCGATAGTGAGGGTGCCGCCGTGGGTTTCGGCGATCTGCCGGGCGATCGGCAGGCCGAGCCCCGTGCCGCCGGCGTCCCTTCTGCGGGAGGCCTCCAGGCGGGCGAACCGCTGGAAGACGAGCTCCCGCTGGTCGGGGGCGATGCCCTCGCCGTCGTCACACACCTCCAGCACCGCCGTGCCCGCCTCCAGCGCGAGAATGACCGTGATGGCGGAGTCGGCATGGCGTTCGGCGTTGTCCAGTAGGTTGTTCAGCAGCCGGGCCAGGCCGATCCGCTCCCCGTTGATCATCACGCCGGGGGTGAGGTGGCGGATCACCGCGACCCGGCGTGGCCGCCGGTCCAGCTCGGCCGCCACCAGGCCGGTCAGGTCGACGGGATCGCGTTGGCCGCTGATGCCCGCGTCCAGCCGGGCGATCTGCAACAGGTCGGTGACCAGGTCTTGAAGCCGTTCCACACTGTCCAGCAGCGCGTTCGCCGTTCGCGGCCAGTCGGTCTCCTGCGGGTACATGAGCGCCTCATCGATCTGCACGCGCATGGCGGCCAGCGGGCTGCGCAGATCGTGGGAGGCGTCCGAGGCGAACCGCAGCTGCTGTTCGACCGCCGACTGGGCCCGGTCCAGGGTCCGGTTCGCGATCTCGGCGAGGTCCCGCAGCTCGTCTCGGTACTTCGGTACCGGCACCCGGTGGCCGAGATCACTCGCGGTGATCTGGGCGAGCTTGCCGCTGATCGCGCCCACCGGCTCCAGGGTCTTGCCCACGATCCGGTAGGCGCCCGCCGCGGTCACCCCGGCCAGCAAAAGCCAGCCGACGGCGAGCGAGATCAGCAGCTGAGGGCCCACGTACCAGGGAACATCGGCGACGGCCATGTTGAGCAACCAGACGCCGTTGGCCTTATGGAAGGGGTAAGAGATCACGATCTTGCACTGGCCGGGAAACGCATGCAGGTCACACAACCGCGCAATCGTATAAGAGTCGACATCGGGGCGAAGATCGGTTATCGGCGGCTCACGCGCCCCGAAGCCCGGAGTGGCGGCGACCGTCGTGCCGGCCGGGTCGAACACCTGAACCGCCTCATTGCGCCTGTCCAGCGGCAGGCGGGGGGATACGCCGCTGTGGCGTATCTGCTTGCCCATCTCCACGGCGTGGGTGATGAGCCGTTTCGTCCGGCCCTCGACGGAGGCTTCCCGTATCGCAACCAGGGCGAACACCGCGACAGCGGTGCAGATCAGCGCCATGACGGCGCCGGCCACCACGGTCAAGCGGGTCCTGATGGAGCACCCATGCCACGTGCTCACCTTGATCCTCCCCTCATGAGCAGACGCACACCCCTATGGCGACTCCTTACCGGTCCTGGGAAGACTCACGACCAAAGCCGTGTAAACGTCAGCTGGAACGCATGGAATGCCCATGTTGTGGCGAAAGAAGCAACGGGCGAGAGCGGCCTCCGCCAGCGGCTCCAGGCCCAGCCGAATACGGAAGCGCGGTAGCGAGCCCACCCGAACCGGCTCTACCGCAAAAACAGGGTCCGATCCTCCCCAAGGGGCCGGCAAGCCGCGTGAGCTCGGGAGGGTCGGTCACGCTCCCGCTGGGGGGTGGAGGTGGGTGCGCTGTCCGTCGTGATCGAGGATGCAGCGGTGGCCACCGCGAGCTGTGTGCCCCCGGCACGCTGCACGACGACGAATAGCCGGCGGCACGGTCACTACGAAGGTTGTGGTGCCATTACGTCGACTTCACTGTTCTGGGTTTCCGCTCGGCTCTGTCGTCGGTATTTGCCCGGTGCGGTGCCGTACTCCCGCTTGAAGGCGGTGGCGAAGGCGAACTCCGAGGTGTAGCCGATCCGGGTGGCCACCTCGCCGAGCGGGGCATCGGACTCACGGAGAAGCCGGGCGGCGGTGGTCATGCGCCACCAGGTCAGATAGGTGAGGGGCGGCCGGCCGATCAGGGTGGTGAAGCGCCGGGAGAAAGCCGCCCGCGACAGTCCCGCCTGGCTGCTGAGTGTCCCAACCGTCCAGGGGAGTGCGGGATCACGGTGGAGGGCGTGCAGTGCGGAGCTGATCGCCGGGTCGCCCAGTGCCGCGGCCCAGCCGACGGCCGTGCCGCGTTCGGACTGTTCGTCGAACCAGGCGCGCAGGATGTAGAGCAGCAGCACGTCGAGCAGGGCGGGCACGACGGTGTCCACACCGAGGCGGGGAGCGTCGAGTTCGCCGCCGAGGAGGTCGACGGCGGCGCGCAGTTCGGGACGGTGCCCGAGGCGGGCAGGCAGGTGGACGATCTCGGGCAGGTCGCCCAGGAGCGGATGGGCTCGGCTGGGGTCGAGCCGGTATCCACCGCAGAGGGTCACGGTGACCGCCTGCGAGCCGTCCTGCCCGGTCTTCCCCACGGTCGCGGAGGCGTAGCGGTCTTCGAATCGAGGGTCGTTCAGTGGGTCGCAGGCGGGTTCGGTCAGCGGGGTGGCAGGGCTGTCGGCGAGCGCGTAGCCGCTTCCGTGGGGCAGGAACACCACGTCGCCGACGTTCAGCACGATGGAGGTACCGCCGCCCGGGGGGATCAGCCGGCACGATCCCTGCAGGACCACTTGAAAGCCGGCGGAGCCAGGCACGGTGGGGAACCGCTGCCCCCAGGGGGCGTGCCACCGAACGCGCGCCGAACGGGGTTCCCCGGCGCGCATCGCGGCGATCACATCGCTGAGTACATCCACAGGGAGAGTCTATCTCTGCGGCTATACGAAGACGTACACGTATAAATATGAGATTTCTGCGCATTGGATGTCTCTCTTCATCCCCATACGGTTGAGCGCACACGAAGTGATCAACCATTGGGGGCTTTTATGCCGGGGCAACGCAAGATTCTGGTGATCGGGGCGACCGGCACGGTCGGCCGGCAGGTCGTGGCTCAGCTGCTCGAGGCGGGGGCAGAGGTTCGCGCGCTGGCCCGCGATCCCGAAGTGGCCGGCCTGCCGGACGGCGTCGAGGTCGTGCGGGGCGACCTGGCCCATCCGGCCACTCTGCACGCGCCCTTGGACGGGGCCGAGGCCGTGTTTCTCCTCTGGCCGTTCGCCACGGCCGAGGGGATGCCCGCGGTTCTGGATGTGGTCGCCACGCATGCCCGCCGCGTCGTCTACCTGTCTTCCGCGGCCGTACGCGACTACGAACAACAGGTCGAGCGGCTGATCGAGCGGTCCGGGCTGGATTGGACGTTCCTGCGACCGCACGCCTTCGCGGCCAACGCCTTGCGGTGGGCCGGGCAGATCCGCGCCGAGGCAGTCGTGCGTGAGCCGTACGGCGCGGCCGCCATGCCCCCGCTGCACGAGCGGGACCTCGCGACGGTCGCGGTGCGCGCACTCGTCGGCGACGGGCACAGCGGCGCGGTCTATGAACTGACCGGGCCCGAGATACTGACCCAGGCCGAGCAGGCGAGCATCATCGGGGAGGTGATCGGCCGCCCGGTGCATTGGGAGGAGACCTCGCCGCAGACCGCGCGGCAGCAGATGCTCACCCGGGGCTGGCCACCCGCGGCCGTGGACGGCATCCTCCAGGCCCAGGCCGAGATGGCGACCGAGCCGAGAGTGACCACGGCCACGGTGGCAGAGGTCACCGGAGCCCCAGCACGCACGTTCCGCACCTGGGTGGCCGACCACGCGGGCGAGTTTCGCGGCACCATGAAGGCCGCCCGCATCCATGAGTACGGCGATGCCTCCGTCATCCGATACGAAGAAGTACCGCGGCCCGCGCCCGGGCCGGGCGAGGCCCTGATCCGGGTCGCCGCCACCTCGTTCAATCCTTCGGAGACGGCGCTGCGGTCGGGGATGCTGCCCGCGCTGCCGGTCGATCTGCCCTACACCCTCGGCTGGGACGTCTCCGGCACGATCGCCGAGGTCAGCGACGATGTGGAGGGGCTGGCCGTGGGCGACCGGGTCATCGGCCGTCTCGACGCGGGCGGCGCCGCGGCCGAGTACGTCACCGCCCCGGCCGGCGTGCTGGTCAAGGCGCCTGTCACTGTTCCCCTCTCCGACGCGGCCGCGATCCCGGTCGCCGCGCTCACCGCCTGGCAGGTGCTGTTCGAGCACGCCCGCATCACCGCGGGCCAGCGCGTGCTCATCAACGGCGCCGGTGGCGGCGTGGGAGTGTTCGCCGTCCAGCTCGCCAGGCACGCCGGCGCGACAGTGGTCGCCACGGCCAGCGGCCGCAGCGCCGCAGCGGTCCGCAAGTACGGCGCCGACCAGATCATCGACTACACGACCACCGCTCTCGCAGATGCGCTGGACGGCCCGGTCGATGCCGTCGTCAACCTCGCTCCGATCTCCCCCGAGGCCGCGGTGGGCCTGGTCTCCCTGCTACGGCCGGGCGGCGTCATCGCCTCCGTCGCCACCCCCGTCGAGCCGCCCGCCGACGCCGGTGTCACCGCCCTCCACATGGTCGCCCGCAACGACACCGAGCAACTGGGCGAGATCGTCGAACTCCTCGACGCCGGCGCGCTCACCGTCGACGTCGCCGAATCCCACCATCTGTCCGACCTCGCGCTGGTCCACCGCAGGAGCGAGGCGGGCCGGACCCGCGGCAAGATCACCATCTTGCCCTGAACGTAGGCATCTCCGGGGTCGAGGCAGATGTGCTCGGGGCTGGGACGGCGGGCGGGGACCGGGCGGCGGTCGGACAGGAACAGCGGCCCGCGAGTACGGACCGGTGCGTCGGGGGCTCAGGAGGTGGGCGGTGCCGGCGTCCCAGTAGACCCATTTGGTGTCGCCGCCCTTGGACTTCAGCGGGGCGCACCGGTTCTCCAAGTCGAGGTCCTCGATGTCGAGGTAGAGGATCTCGGCGGCGCGGGTGGCGGTTTCGTAGAGCATTCGCCACAGGGTGCGTTCGCGGAGCGGGATAGGGTGACGCCGACGCCCTGGCCGCCCTCGATGACATGGAGGCCGTCCTCCGGCCCTGACCCCAGATGATCGCGCGCCTCGGCAAGGTCGATGGTGTTCATCGCTCTTCGCTCTTCACCAACCTCAAGGGGAGGGCGAGGAGGTCCACGCCGTTCGGTGGCTCCGTAAGTTCGCCGACCTTCGCCCAACCCCACCGCCGGTACAGCTCGCGCGCCGGCGCTTCGTTCGACGCAGCGAGCACGGCGAACGACTCGGTGCGGTCGGCCAGCAGCAGGTCCAGCAGCTCGCGCCCGTGCCCGCGGCCTCGCAGCTCTGGCACGACCGCGAGCTCGTAGACGTAGAACAACGGCCATCGCAGCCCTTGCGGCGCGGGCGCAGCGGCCCGCGGGTGCCACCATCCCTCCTCCAGGCGCACCCCGTAGGCGAAGCCGGTGAGCACACCGTCGTCGAGCACGGTGGTCACGGAGAAGCCGGGCAGTGCCGCGTGTCTGACCAGCTGCTCGGCGAACTCGTCCGCGATCGCGGCGCCCTCACAGTACGGCGGCTCTCGATAGACCCGGTGGTAGACGTCGCGGAACTCCTCGGGGCGGCAGATCTCGGCCGCGCGATCAACCATCCGCGGCCTCCCACGGGACGTATGCGGCGACGGCGGCGGCAAGGTCAGGGCCGCGCTTCGCTCGATCCTCGGCAGGGACGACGTGCCGGCGTTCATCGCCGGCCCGGCGCGCACGTACAGTTTCGGCAAGTCGACCCTCGTCGAGGCCAACGGCGCCCCGGCCGCCTGGATGACCATGGACGGGCAACCACAACCCGTCCTCTGCGACGGCCGGATCCACTCCTTCTCCAGGGTTCTCACCCCGGACAAGTTCGGGCGCATCCGGCCGGTCTCCAGGCACCGTGGTCATTGACGCCGCTCCCAGAGCATCACGACGGCCAGCAGTCCCGGCACGCAGGGAAGCATCTGGAGCCATCCGATCGCGGGCGCGAGCCCGACGTCGCCGGAGGTGTCTGTCACGGTCAGCCCGGCGAGCGCGATGCAGAGTGCGACCGCGAAGACGCCGATCGCCGCCCAACGCGTGGACCTCTTGCCGGCCTTCGCTGCCCACAACGTCCCGAGCCATCCGATGAGGCCCAACCCTCCCACCATCGACAAGATGGTCAGGTAGGCGGTGACAGCGGTATCGATCTCGCCGGCGCCGTAGGAGGGATAGCCCGCCTGGATATGGTCGGCCAGGGCATGCGTCGTGGTGCGTTCGACGAACGGGTAGACAGCGGCGATGACGGTCAGGACAAGCCCGATCCACATCGCCGCGAGGAGCCTCCGGCGTCGCCTGGTTGAACGTGCTGCGGTCATTCCTACTGCCATCTCGACTCTCCTGTCTTGAGATACTGGCTGTCTTGGTGAAAGCGACTCTCTCCAGCGCGGTCACGTGGCGAGGGAGCCGCAGGGGACCCGATGGTGGTCATCGCTCTTCCAGCGGGACATCTCCGGCGTTGCCGTACATCGCCACCTGGTAGAGGGCCGCAAGCGCGTCGTCGACGGGATGGGGCTACGGCTTGCCCGAGGAGCCGAGTCTGTTCCACCTCTGCAGGTTCGCGGTGACAGGACGGCCGGCGGCGCCGCGCCAGACCTGGTCGCCGTCATGCGCCTCGGCGAACAAGCCCGGCATCCCGGCGCGGTGGACATTTTCTATGGCGGCGTTCGGCTCCGCGGGATCCAGTGGGTTCTTCACGACATGTGTCCTTTCGTATTCCACGGGGGTGAGGGATGCCGGCCCGGCTCTACGTAGGTCGCCTGAGCGGGGTATCAGGGCCTGCAATCCGGAAGACCGGGTATCGGTGCGCGATCTTCTCGAACTCCGACAGCGGGGCGCGCCGGTTCATCGGGATATGTGGCCGCGCACCGGGGGCGATGGCGAGATAACGGCGAAGCACGGGAGCGCGTTCGGTGACGGGGACCTCGTCGAGCGTGATCTGTTCGCGGCCCCGTCGGCGCAGGACGGCACGACCGCCTGCGGCGCGGACGTTGCGCACCCAGTTCGCGTTCGGGCCGAGCATCGCCACCAGATACCGCTGCCCGTCGAGCTCGGTGACAGTGATGGGCAACGGGATCTGCCGTCCTGAAAGTCTTCCGGTCACTTCCAGCGTCGCGGTCTGCCGGGGTGTGAGAACTCCCGACGCATACAGCAGCGCGTCGACGCGGTTCACCGCTCGTATGAGAGCTGTCGGCCGGCCCGTGCGTCCGCGGTAGAGCGCGCGCTTCACCGCGGCGATGCCGCCGAGGATGGACGGTGGCACTCGACTCACCGCAGCCCATCGGAGTCGGCCGTGAGGGGACTCATGCGTGCGGCCCCTTGCGGCTGCTTTCTCCACACGAGGACGACCACAAGGATTTCTGCCAGGCAGGGCAGCATGCCGACCCACCCCAGCAGCGGCGGCAGACCGTAAAACGAGCCGACGTCATGGGGTGGCGGTTCCTCTCAGGTAAGTCCGGTTCAGGCCGGTGTTCGCCGGGCCGGGCCGGGTCATGCGATCCCGTTCGTGTTGTACGACGTAAAACTACGCGGCTCATGCTAGTTTTACGTCGTACAACACGTCAAATGAGATGAGACGGGCACCATGACCGCCAGCCGAGGCCGCGGGCAGCACGCCGGCCTCAACAGTCGGGCCATCCTTCAGGCCGCCATCCGCCTCACCGACCGAGAGGGCCTCGCCGCACTGTCCATGCGCAGGCTCGGTACGGAGCTCGGAGTCAAGGCGATGGCCCTGTACCACCATTTCCCCAACAAGGACGCCCTGCTCGACGGAATGGTCGAAGAACTCGCCACCGCGGCACCGGTAAGCTTCGACGGCACCGACTGGCGAGATGGACTGCGCGGCTACACCCGAGCGCAGCTGGACACCCTTGCCGCCCACCCGAACCTGGTCCCGCTCGTCCTATCCCGGCCGGCGACCACCGCAGGGAATCACCGCATGATGGAGACACTCCTCCAATCGCTGTGCACGGCCGGTTTCCAGCCGCGGCGGGCCCTCGACATGGTGTACGCCCTCAACGGGCTGATCCTCGTGCACGCCGCGCTCGGCGCCGGCGTCGGCGACGCGCCCCAGCCATACGGCGAACTCGGCCAGACCAGCCGCCTGGCCGACCTGCCCGCTGAGAGATACCCGCTCCTCGCCGAAGCCGCCCGCGCCAGCGCGGACCGCGGCCCCACCGCCCGCTTCGAGTTCGCCCTGGAGGCACTGCTCACCGGCTTCACCGACTCGCGTGGTGAGTCTTGACCGCGCCGTGGGTACCACTTGCCGAGGTGTTCGACGATCATCGGATCCACGCCGCCCGTCGCCCCTATTCGCCAAGTTGCCAGATAGCCGGGAGTCGAACCGTCCGCGCGGATCGGGTGGTTCCCAGGATCGCTACTTCTCGTGAGGTCCCTGAGCTTTCTTACTCGGCCGGGCCATGTCTCGGTGCTGCACGGACGTGCGCGCGTTCGCCCTGTTTCCCGATGAGACTCAGGTATTCGATGGGACCAGCGCCGGTGGCTCCGAACCAGTGCGGGGTGCGCGTTTCCTGAGCGGCGTAGGCGCAGCGATGATCATGCTTCGGCGTGCAGACAGGGATCTTCGTGGTCCTCTTCCCGTACTTTCAGGCGGTGCTCGGCTGGTCCGGCCTTCTCTCATGCCGATGGCGCTGCTGATGATGTTCGCCTCCGGCCTCGCCCCGCGGGTAGCCGCGCGCATCGGCAGCCGCTCGACGATGGCCTCAGGGATCTTCCTGGGCGGCGCGGGGCTTCGTCGATGGCTGGCAGCAGGCCATGTGGGCAGGCGCAGTAGTCATGGCGGTCCTGTTCGTCTACGTTCTCGTACGAGGCCCGCGGCAACGAACCCCAGCTTCCGGCAGGAACAGCCGTGCATCCAACGATGTAGCCGCCGGCCTGCGCTGACTCACGAGGGGACCGAACACCAGTTGCCCGGACGAGCTCTATCCAAGCCAAGGCCATCCGTTTCAACACCCTCACCCGTATCTGCCACGTCTCGGGCCGCCAGCCCGGCGACTTGATCACCGACGACCCGCCGGGTGACGCACGTTCCTGACGCCCGGCCCCAGGCTCAGATCTCCTCGTCGTCCTCGGCCGCGTCCGGGTCGCGCAGCGATCTAACCGTTACAAGATCCCCACCTGCATCGGAACGGCCGCTCAACCTTCACGGGGCGAACAGGACGCGGGATTCGAGGAGAGGGCCCGTCATCCACAGTGGACGACAAAAGGCAAAGGCAAGGAGGTTACCCACTCCCTGCCACTCTCAACGTATAGCGCACCGGGGGGCTTGCGGCAAGACCCGGGTCGTGCTGCAGAATCGTCGGCCGAGGCCAGAACCTGCGGAAATCAGAGATTCGCGAAGTACGTGTTCTTCTGTCGACGTGTGGATCACGCGGGACGTCGAACCGCCGGTGGGACTCGCGGTGCGGTTGCGGGCACTCGGTGCGGAGGTGCGGGTGTACGCGCCGCCGGACTGCGCGAAGCAGCTGGCCGAAACGCAACCTTGTTGAATGGGGGGTTTTCATGATTGACGTGATCGTTGCCGGTGGCGGACCGACCGGCATGATGCTGGCCGGCGAGTTGCGGCTGCACGATGTGCATGTGCTCGTGCTGGAGAAGGAGGCGGAGCCGGCCAGGTATGTCCGCTCGCTCGGCCTGCACGTGCGCAGCATCGAGGTGATGGACCAGCGCGGTCTGCTGGAGCGGTTCCTCGCGCACGGCAAGAAGTACCCGGTCGGCGGTTTCTTCGCCGGCATCACCAAGCCCTCGCCCGACCGGCTGGACACCGCGCACGGCTACGTCCTCGGCATCCCGCAGCCCACCACCGATCGCCTGCTGGCCGAGCACGCCGCCGAGGTCGGCGCCGAGATCCGGCGCGGCTGCGAACTGGTCGGGCTGAGCCAGGACGAGCACGGGGTGACCGTCGAGCTGGCCGACGGCACGCAGCTGCGCTCGCGCTACCTCGTCGGCTGCGACGGCGGCCGCAGCACGGTGCGCAAGCTGCTCGGCGTCGACTTTCCCGGCGAGCCCGCCAGAGTCGAGACGTTGCTGGGCGAGATGGAGCTGACCGAGGATCCGGCGGCGCTCGCCGCCATCGTCGCGGAGGTCCGCAAGACCCAGCTGAGGTTCGGCGCCGGGCCCCTCGGGGACGGGGCGTACCGCGTCGTCGTGCCCGCCGCGGGGGTGGCCGAGGACCGCACGGTCCCGCCGACCCTTGAGGAGTTCAAGCAGCAGCTGCGGGTGACCGCGGGTACCGACTTCGGTGTGCACTCACCGCGTTGGCTCTCCCGGTTCGGCGACGCCACCCGGCTGGCCGAGCGCTACCGGGTCGACCGGGTGCTGCTGGCCGGCGACGCGGCGCACATCCACCCCCCGATGGGCGGGCAGGGGCTCAACCTCGGCATCCAGGACGCGTTCAACCTCGGCTGGAAACTGGCCGCCGAGGTCGGCGGCTGGGCACCGGAGGGGCTGCTGGACAGCTACCACACCGAACGGCACCCGGTGGCCGCCGACGTGCTGGACAACACCCGCGCACAGGGCGAGCTGATGTCCACCGAGCCGGGCCCCCGGTCAGTGCGCCGGCTGTTGTCGGAACTGATGAACTTCGAGGAGGTGAACCGGTACCTGATCGAGAAGATCATCGCGATCGGGGTGCGCTACGACTTCGGCGGGGGGCATGAGCTGCTCGGCCGGCGGATGCGGGACGTGGAGCTGAAGCGGGGTCGCCTCTACGAGCTGATGCACGGCGGCCGCGGGCTACTGCTCGACCAGACCGGCCGGCTCTCGGTGGCGGGCTGGGCAGAGCGGGTCGACCACGTCGTCGACGTCGTCGACGACAGCGAGGAACTGGACGTGCCCGCGGCGCTGCTGCGGCCGGACGGCCACGTGGCGTGGGTCGGTGAAGACCAGCAGGAACTGCTCCGCCAGCTGCCCAGGTGGTTCGGCGCTGCCGCCGGCTGAGCGCGCAGTTGTGGCTCGAAAGGGCGGGGGCCTGTCTGTGGTGAACTGAAGTCGCCGCTGTGACAAGACCGCCGCCGCCCCGGGAGTGGGCGACGGCCATCGACCTTGTCAGCCCGCGAACGTCACCGTTCCGTACTGGTACTGCGTCTTGCCGTTCTCGTCACCGCTGTGGTTGCGCCCCGTCATGACCTGGTTGAAACCGGCCTGCGTGGTGTGGCCGCTCTCCGTGTAGGCACTCGTCCACGTCCGGTTGGTGATACGGACCTGGCGCCCCTGCAAGTAAAGAGCCCCGGTCTTGTACTCGGTGGCGCCGTTCTCGTCACCGTGGTGCCAGCGCCCGACGATCACCTGGTCCAGCGGTGCGGAGAAGTTCGAGTTGCTCTCCTTCGCGTAGCCGAACCAGTCGCCGGTGAACACCTCCACCTGCACGCCGTCGATGAGGATCCAACTGCACTGGTAGGTGGTGTTGGCGTTCTCGTCCCCGTTGTGCGACCGCCCGGTCATGACCTGGCCCGCCGGGCAGGTGAACTCACCACCCGACTCCTTCACGGTTCCGCTGTAGACGTACTCGACCTTGATCGTCGCCGCCGAGGCCGGGACCGGGACGTTCAGCACCGCGACGGCGGCGACCGCCAGCGCGGCGAACGTGACCTTCTTCATGTCGTCCTCCTTTCCGGGGTCAGGCGTCGATGGTCACGTAGGCGTGCTGGTAGCGGGTGTTGCCGTTCTCGTCCCCGGAGTGCGCACGACCGATCAGGACCCGCTGGGTGCCGGTCTGGTAGTTGTGGTTGCTCTCCTTGAGGTTGCCGGTCCACACGGGATCGATCAGCCGCACCGTCTGCCCCCGCCACGCCAGGGAGGCGGAGCGGTACCGGGTCCAGCCGTTCTCGTCGAGGATGTGCCGGCGCCCGACGAGCGCCTGGTTCGGCGGGGAGGAGTAGTTGGAGTTGCTCTCCTTGTATTCGAGGCTCCAGTCACCGATGCTCACCTGCACCTGCTCGTCGTTGATGAAAATCCAACTGCAGGTGTACGTCGTGTCGGCGTTCTCGTCCCCGTGGTGTGACCGCCCCGTGAGCACCTGGTTGGTGGGGCAGACGAACCAGGAGGAAGATTCCTCCTGGGTCTCGGAGTAGGCCGGTACGACCCTGATCGTCACCGCCGCCGCAGAGGCGGCCGGTGCGGGCGAGACCACGGCCAGGGCCGCCGCCGAAGCGGCCACCATCACGGCGTGTACTGCCTTGCTGTACGTTCTCATCTTCTTTGGCTCCTTTCTGCGTGCGAATACGTCCAGAGAGACGGCGTAGCGCAGGCCAAAGTATGAGTCGCGCACAGCGGAGACGACGTCCGCCTGGCGGATGATCAACTATCCGCCCGCTTGCGGACGACTCCTCGTCATCTGCTGGCGGAGGTCAGCCCACATAAGCCCAAGACCCACATTGGATTGATCTGGCGGGTTTTGATCCATTTCACCGCTGCGTACGTGTTCGCCTCGCTACGGTGTGTCTCGTCCGTTGGGCCGGGGTGCCGGGAGGCATGTGCGGTGACGTCGGTGGAGCGGACGGCCTATCAGGTGTTCCCGCAGTTGACGACGACGCGTGAGCTGTACGCCTTCCACTCCCCCTCCCGGGAGGTTCTGACGTGGGCGCGGGAGAAGACCGACACCGATCAACACCTGCCGGCGCTGACGCTCGCACTCAAGTGCTTCCAGCGGCTGGGCCGCTTCGCCGAGGCCCGCGAGGTGCCGGTCATGGAGGTGGAGCACGTGCGGCGGCGCCTGGAAGCGGCACACTCTGGCCACCCAGGCGATCAACCGGGGCATGTCCCTGGAGGCCATCGCCGCGCTTCTTGGACACAGGTCGTTGTCCATGACCCGTGTTTACGCGCGGATCGCCGACCGCACCGTCGCCGACGAGTACTTCGCCGTCTCGGAGAAGGTCGAGGCACTCTACGACGTCCCCGTCAGCTGCCGGCCGATGCCGAGGGCACGGAGATGGCCAAGCTCCGCAGGGAGATGCACCGCCGGATGCTCGGCAACGGCTACTGCGCTCGCCCCGTCGAGATGGACTGCCACTTCGAGTCGATCTGCGAATCGTGCAAGTTCTTCGTCACCACGATCGAGTTCCGGCCCACCCTCGAACGCCAGCGAGACGACGCGGCAGCGAAGGGACAAGTCGCACGCGAGCAGACCTTCGATGGACTCCTCAGCCGACTCGATGGAGAAGCGTCCTGACTGGCCCCCATTCAACATGAACGATCCGGCCAGCTGTGATGTGACCCGATATCAACAAAAGGGCGCCCGATGGGATCGCAGGGCGTCCTCACTGCGATCCCTCCAGGCGTGGAGCTATCCACGCTGCATCACTGCACGGAGTCAGGCGCTTCAACGGTAAACGTCACAATTTCGACTTCGGCATCGGAGGGCAGGCCGGGATAGTGGCCCTGGAGGCCCTTCTTGAGCTGGTCGATGCTTGTGCCGCCATCGAGCCGAGCCTGTGCGGCGGTGAGGCGATCGAGCCGGTGGCGTTCGACGCCGGTGATGGTGCCGTTCAACGTGCGGTGGGCTTCGTCGTCCTCGAAGAGGAAGATTGCGGGACCCAGCGCGATCGGATCGTCGTAGCGGACGGTGGAGGTCTTCCGCGCGGTGGCGATGGCCTCGTAGTAGCGCTTGTTGAACCGCGCAATTCGACGCGCATCCGCATCGGGGAAGAAGTAGGTGTCCGGCAGAAGCTTCCGAATCGGGCGCAGTGTCGGCCCGGCGTCGGTCGGTACGGCGACGAAGACGTCGGGATGGAGGTCGAGAAGCGCTTGGCGGCAGCGGCCGCACGGCGGGATGAGGCCGCGACCCTGATCTCCCGCGGCGGCGATTGTGACGAGCGGGCCGGCTCCCGCTGCTGCGGCGGCACCGAGTACGACGAGCTCGGCGCAGGGTCCGCCGGTGAAGTGGTAGACGTTGACCGCCTCATGGATCCTGCCGGCCGTGTCCATCGCCGCTGCGGCTACGGTGTGGTTCGGGTCGCTCCCGAGGGCAGCAGCGAGCCGTTCCGCAGCCTCGATGACGCGGCGCTCGGAGTCGAAGAGCTTCATGGAGACCATGGCGCCGACCCTAGATCGGCCCAGCTGGACTCCTCGACACATTTGTTCTAATGGGCCTCACCCTCAGCGTGGTCGGCGGCTTGACATCGAGACCCGCATATTAGAGGAGTGCCCACCGGCAAGGTCCGGTACGACAACCTCAAGGCCGCGGTCGCCCAGGTGGTCGGGGTTTCCCGGTTCCGGGTGGAGAACCAGCGATGGGTTGCCTTCCGGTCGCATTTCGGGCTGGAACCGCTCTACTGCCGTCCGGGCAAGGACGGAGCTCATGAGAAGGGCGAGGTCGGCCGGTTCCGCCATGACCGTCTGGTCCCGGTGCCTGCAGTGGAGTCCCTGACGGAGCTGAACGCGATGTTCGAGGAGTGGGACCGGAAGGACGACCAGCGCCGGATCGGGAACAGGACCCGGACCGTCGGTGAGCACTTCGCCACCGAACGGCCGCTGCTGCGGGCGTTGCCCGCTGAGAGGTTCGAGACCGGACTGTTGTTCCATCTGCGGGTCGATCGCAGATCCCAGATCACGGTCAGGACGATCCGCTACTCGGTGCCGGCACGGCTTGATCGGCAGACCGGTCCGCGTGCTGCTGCACGCTTCTGAGCTGGTGGTGTTCGATGGACGCACCGAGGTGGCCCGGTATGAACGGCTGATTGCCAAGGGTGGGTCCCGGCTGGATCTGGATCACTATCTGGAAGTCCTGCTGCGCAAACCTGGTGCGCTGCCAGGGGCGACGGCTCTGTAACAAGCCCGCCAGGCAGGGAAGTTCACCCCGATTCACGACGCCTGGTGGGCAGCGGTCCGCAGAGCTCACGGTGACGCCGACGGGACCAGGGCGCTTGTCGAGGTGCTGCTGCACCGGGCGATGGCCCACGAGCACGTGATCGCCGGTATCGCCACCGCGTTGAAGGTCGGCGCGCTCACCGCCGACGTGGTCGCGATCGAGGCCCGCAAAGCCGCCCACGCCGACCCCCAGCCCGACACGGGCCTGCCTGGGGCCCGCCCGTCGGGGTGCCCGGCGCGGATCGATGAGGACATCGTGTCCCTGACCGAGCACCGGCTGGCGACGTGGAGGGTCGGGGGCAGTGCTTCTCCCTCAGGGGCGCCACCGGAATACCCAGAAACGGGCTGCGGGTTGAGTTAGCTCCTGTTCGGCGGCGTCGGGCAGCGCGGATCTGGCGTCGGCGACGTCGTCGGGGTGGAGGTCCTTGGCCTGGTGACGGGTGGAGCGGTGGCCGGGGCGAGGGTCCGCTGGATGTCTCGGGGCCTTGCTATCGGGGCTGGGGCAGTAGCCCATCGAGGATGATCCGGGCGAGGTGTGCGGAGCGTTCGCGGCTGGCGTCCGCGTCGGCGTGGCGGATCGCGGCGAAGGCGCCGGCGACGATTGCCATCACCTCGTCGACTGTGACGTCGTGGCGTACGACGCCGGCGCGATGGGCGCGATCGAGCAGGCGTGCGACCTGGTGCGTGAGGTCTGCTGCGGCGTCCGGAGCGGCGTCGCGCAGGTCGAACTCGGCGGCCGTGAGTGCGCTCTTCACCGCTGCGTTCTCCGCGCCCGAGGCCATCATCCGGGCCAGCAGCGTGAACAGGGCGGCCGGATCGTCGGTGCCGGCGAGCGCCTCTCCCTCCGTTACCAGCTGTCTGATCTGGTCGATCGAGACGGCGAGGTACAGCGCTTCCTTGGTGGGGAAGTGCCGGTGGACGGTGCCGGGACCAACACCCGCGCGGCGGGCGATCTCGTCGAGCGAGATACCAAGGCCTTGTGAGGCGAACAAGTGCTGCGCGGTCCGCAGTACCTGCTCACGATTGCGGCGCGCGTCGGCCCGTAGCTCCCGGTCGTTCCCGGGAGCCGTCGGCGGCTCGGCTGAATTGCGTTCAGGCGTTCGGCTGGACATCTCACCTCTAGCTTAACCGGGGCGACACCCCGTATGCTGCCTCATAAGCGGGGCGACGCCCCGCTTATATGAGCGCGTCGTCTCACCATGACCAGCCCGACCGAACACGAGGAGGTCACTCCGATGACCACACGCGAGGAAGCCAGCGCCTTGGTGCTGCGGATGCAGGAATGCTTCAACACCCGGCAGTTCGACCAGGCAGCCGACCTGTTCGCCCCCGACTTCCTCAACCACCCGCTCGGTGCCACCGGGTTCGAAGCGGGCAAGGAGGCCTGGCGCCAGGTCGTCGCCCAGTTCCCGGCCATGCGCGTTCTCGCCGACGACATCCTGATCGACGGCGACAAGGTCGCCGTGCGCTCGTCCGTCGAGGGGATGGCAGCCCAGGACAGCGACGTCCGGCCCATGCTCATCGAGATCTTCCGCATCGACAACGGCTGGCTCGCGGAGACCTGGGGCATCACCGAGGGTCCGGACCCACGTCGCTGAGTCCCCGCTGCCTCACAAGGTCGCTCGGCAGATCAGCCCACCGCGCCGGTTTCGTCGACGACCTGCAGACCACCACCCGAGTCTCCGCTTACGCAGGCGGAACCCGGATACCGCTACGGAGCTTGATGCTGATGGTGCCCTGGAATTGCGGGCTGATCAGCGGTTTGCGCGGTCCCGGCGTCGGCGACGTTGTCGGCGAGGAGGGTGTACAGCCAGGTGGTCTCGGTGGATACGAACACTTCTCACCTGATGCTCCTCAAATCTGGTACCAAAACTCATTCTCCGAACACACCTCGAAGATCACTAACTGGTACCGGAGATGACGCGAATCCTGGCACCAAAACTCACGCGTAAGACCAGGCGGAAGGACTCCGTCGTGGTCGTTGGCGCTGAGGGCTGATCTGCGGGCCAGCGAAGTCAGAGCCCTTTCATGCGTCAGCCCCCAGTGGAGTGGTGACCGTCTTGGCGGACGTCGACATCGACGCTGTCACGCTTTTCGCCGATATGTACACGCGTACATTGAATGTGTACGCTCGTACGTATGATGTCTGACCTTGATGGCCGTTCGATGAGCGAGCGGATGCTCGCCGGTGACCTCTACCTTGCCGAGGACCCGGAGCTGGCCGAGCACATGCTGCGGGCCGCCGACCTGATGGACGCCTACAACGCGACCTCGGCCCGCGACCCGCAGGAGCGGTACCGGTTGCTCACCGAGTTGTTCGGCGCGATCGGCGAGGGTACGGTGATCCGGCCGCCGCTGCGGGTGGACTACGGCAGCCACCTTCGCATCGGCGCGCGATCGTTTGCCAACTTCGGTCTCGTCGCCTTGGACGTCGCGCCGATCACTATCGGCGACGATGTGCAGATCGGGTCGAATGTGCAGCTCTTGACGCCGACGCATCCGGTGGATCCGGAGCTGCGCCGGGCGAAGTGGGAGGCCGCCAAGCCGATCATCATCGGCGACAACGTGTGGCTGGGCAGCGGGGCGATCGTCCTGGCCGGGGTCATGATCGGGGAGAACACCGTGGTCGGTGCCGGCGCGGTGGTGACCCGCGACCTCCCGGCGAACGTGGTCGCAGTGGGCAATCCCGCCCGCGTGATCCGCACGATCGGGCCGGGCAGGGCATGAGCGATCCCACCGCCTCGCGGTCACCCGCTCCGCGGCGGGCGCGGCGGCACGACCCTAGGCGGCGGGACCGGCTGATCGACGCCGCGCTCACCGTCATAGCCGAGCGTGGCGTCGCCGGGACGACGCACCGGGAGATCGCCCGCGCCGCGGACGTGCCGCTGGGCTCGATGACCTACCACTTCACATCGCTGGAGGAGGTGCTGGCCGAAGCGTTCACCCGGCACGCCGACGCGGCGGCCCGCGTCTTCGATGAGCGGTTGAGCGCGGCCCGCGACCGTGACGCGGCGATCGAGGCCGTCATCACGCTGGTGTCGGACGACCTGCTCGGCTCACAGCACGACCTCGTCTTGTCCGTGGAGCTGTACGTGGCCGCGGCGCGCAACCCGGCCCTGAGGGCTGTCACGCAGGCCTGGATGACACGCAGCCGCCGGGCGCTGGAGCGCCATTTCGACGCCACCACCGCCCGGGAGCTCGACGCGCTCATCGAAGGGCTCGTGCTGCACAGCGCCCTGTCGACCGACCCGATGACGCCCGAGCAGGTCCGCCACGCCATCCACCGCTACCTGCGCTGATCCCCTCCCTCGCCTGCATGCGCCTATGTGATCGGAAAGCCGATGCCCGCCGCCCCCCTCACCGCGCCCACCCGTCAGGCACGCCTGGCCCGCGCCGCCGTCGCGGCGCTGTTCCTCACCAACGGCGCCGTGTTCTTCAACATCATCCCGCGCTACCCGCAGATCAAGGCCGACCTCGGCGTGAGCAACGCCATCTTCGGCACCGCGCTGGCCGGGTACCCGATCGGCGCGCTGCTGGCCGGGCTGCTCGCCGGAGCCGCCATCCGCCGGTTCCACTCCGCGCGCGTGGCGGCGTTCGGGATCGTCGTGACCACTCTCGCGACGCTGGTCATCCCCTTCGCGCCGAACTGGGTCGCGCTGAGCGGCGCGCTGTTCGTCGTTGGCGCTCTGGACGCGGTCATCGACGTCGCGCAGAACGCCCACGGCCTGCGGGTCCAGCGCCTCTACCGGCGCTCCATCCTCAATTCGCTGCACGGGGTGTGGAGCATCGGCGCGGTCCTGGGCGGCGTGATGGGCTCGGCCGCCGCGGGCCTGCGCATCCCCCTGGTGGTCCATCTGAGCATCTCCGCGACGCTGTTCAGCATCGTCGCCGTCGTCGCCTACCGGTTCCTGCTGCCCGGCCCCGAAGACATCGAACGGCCCGCCGAAGCTCAGGACCTCGGTGCCGCGGGCGGCCATCCGGAAACCCCGCCGCCCCACCGCAAAGGCCGGCGTTCGTTCACCGATTCGGCCGTATGGATGCTCGCCGCGCTGGGCGTGCTGGCCGCGTGTGGTGCGCTTGTCGAGGACGCCGGCGCGTCCTGGGGTGCCCTCTACCTCAGCGGCGACCTGCGCACCGATGCCGCCACCGCGGGGCTGGCCGTCGTGGCGCTTCAAGTCGCCATGACCGTCGGCCGTCTCGCGGGCGACCGCGTCGTGAACCGCTTCGGCCAGCGCACCGTCGTCCACGCCGGCGGCGCCCTGGCAGCCGTCGGCATGGGCGCCGCCCTCGCCGTGCCCACCGTGGGCACCGCGCTGGCCGGCTTCGCGCTCGCCGGGCTCGGCGTCGCCACCCTCGTACCCGCTGCCATGCACGCCGCGGACGAACTGCCCGGACTGCCCGCCGGTACCGGTCTGACCATCGTCAGCTGGCTGCTGCGTGGCGGATTCCTGCTGTCCCCGCCCCTCGTCGGATTCGTCGCCGACCTCACCAGCCTGCGCGTCGGCCTGCTCTCCGTCGTGCTGGCCGGCGTCATCACCGTCGCTCTCGCCCGCGTTCTGGTGGACCGTACCCCGGCCTAGGTCGGGGGTTTGTGTCGGGGGTTTGTCCCAAACGCGCTGTCCGCTTCCGGCCCCCAGGGGTCGATCGGGGTGTCGGGCTGGGATTCATGCTTGAGGGCTGTCGCGTGCAGCCGCTCGGGGAAGATGACGCCGGTGAGTTCCTCGGAGACGGTCCATTTGAAGATCACCGCACTGTTCCGGCGACATCGAGGAACCGCCCCCGGCGTTGATCGGCTACTTCCTGCTCACAGCGGCCCCCAACGGTGATCTTGGACGAGCCATCGGAGACCAACCAGCAGGCAGACCTCGGGTGGGGAACGCCACCTCAAACTCCACGATCTCCAGGGCCACCTCACGTCAGCGCGCCGTGGATTCAGCGCGTCGCTCATAGCGCGAGCGTGCGAGGTGATGGGCCGTACACAGCAGCTCACGGGTTGCCGCTTCAGTACGCGGGCCCGGGTTCACCACTGCCAGCCAGCCGGCGGCGCCGTAGACGGGGTGCGCGATCACGGTGTCGGCAGCGCTGGGGTCGACCTCGGTGGCGGCTGATTCGCGTGGCGCGTGACCGGCCCACCGGATGAACGCTTCTTTCCCGGCGGAGATGTTCACGCGGAAGGTGTCCGGCCGGTCCAGACGCGATGCCTCGTCGCCGGGGTAGTTCTTGGTCACGACCGTCGCGAAGGGCTGGGTCGTTGTCGGGGTGACACCATCAGGCGCGTAGTAGAAGAACGTGTCGCCCCAGCTGATCTCCGGCGAGCCGTCGCCAGGTGCCGGCCTGAGGGTCAAGACGCCGTCGAGGCCGTCGATGAAACCGATGATCTCGTCTATGGTCATGTGCTCTAGCGTTTCATTAAAGTGCTTATGGAGACTTTGGGGCTGAAGGTGATGGGTTTCGGGGTGCCAGGTCTCAAATCACAGGACATGCGTACCGTCGATGTCGCGCGGCGTGCCGGGTGCTCCGTTCAACAGGTGCGCAATCTCGAACGCGACGGTGTGCTGCCGCCGGCGACGCGCACGGCTACGGGCTACCGGATCTATGGAGAGATACATCTACAGTCCGCGTTGGCCTACCGAGCCCTCGCGGCAGGCGCGGGTCCGACTGAGGCCAAGAAGATCGTTCGGGCCGTCCACCAGTTCCCTACCTCGCAGGTGCTCGCTCTTCTCGACGCGGCGCACGCCCGGCTCGACGCGGAGCGCACGGAACTGAGGCAGGCCAAGGAGGCCGCCCAGGCGATCTCCAGCGAGCCGATCGAAGACGTACGCGCATCGGACTCGATGGGCGTCTCCGAACTCGCCACCGCCCTCGGCGTGCGCCCTTCGACGTTGCGGCACTGGGATGCCGAGGGTCTTGTCGTCCCTGACCGCGACCCCGCGCGAGGAACGCGACGATACACACCCAACCAAGTGCAGGATGCGCGGATCGTTCACCAACTGCGCAGGGCCGGTTACCGCATCGCCCCCCTTCGGGCCCTCATGCCGGAGCTACGGCGCGCCCGCCGATTGGAGGATGTCGCCTCCGCGCTGGCTGTCAGAGACGCCAGCATCACGGCTCGCTCCAAAGCCCTCCTCGACGGTGCCGCCGCACTCAGTGCTGTGCTCTCGCTCGCCACCTCAGCACCCCGCGACCCTGCCGACGCGGAACCCGCGTAGGTGGGGTGCCGTTAGGAAACGTCTCACCAGCCGCGAACGAGAAAGAAGACGCAGGTCAGTGGCTTGCATCGAGGAACTGCGACGGGCCCGACGGGTCGAACCTTCCCGACCTGCAGAGACGTTGCGGTTTGCGGCTGGTAACACGTTTCCTAACGGGGCGCCGCCCTTGGCCTTGACCCGTCGCGGATCGCGGTCGCGGGCGACTCCGTCGGCGGCCTGGGACAATCTAAACCGGCACACCTGCACCGAAATACGGCAGTTCATCCTGGCCAGCGGCGACTGGCTCACCGTCTTCCGGCTGCCGTCGTATGCCCCTGACCTCAACCCCCCGGCCGAAGGTTATCTGGTCGCTGCCGAACCGGGGCGTGCCGGCCAATCTTCTTCCAGGAAGACACTCGGCACCGGACCGAACCGCCCTCGACCAGGAGCGGCACGCACCTCCGCGGCTTCACCGATCCCGAGATCTCCTCAAGCGCCACAGCGACGTGCTATACACAGAGAACGCCCTGGCCCTGGGGCGAGATGACCTGCATAGGCGCTCGGGAACCCCGAACCTATTTCTTATTCAGCAGGTGTTTGCGAGGAACCTCGGGCCTTCAGGATTTTGTTGGCCGATTCGGTTCACGCGGCTAGGCCGAGTTCAGCGCCGAGTCGTTCCAGGCGAGAGGCGCGGGTGCCGCGGATCGGGATGTCGG
>NZ_JBEXUE010000041.1:0-36107 GCF_040614275.1 Streptosporangium sp. NPDC006013 | reverse complement strand
GTTTCTGGGGACGGAAGGCTACCGCGACCAGACCTGGCTCTGGGCGTGGGCCAACACGCAGAGCGATCTCCCGCCCAATCTTCTGCGCGCCGCCAACTGGTTGCAGGAGTATGGGCGGCAGCAGCACATCCCGGAATTGACCGAGGCGACGCTGCCTCTCGACCAGGTCGACGGGCACGTGCTCGCCCTGCTGTCGGCAACTCTGACCGGGCTCTGCTACTACCGTGGCCCCTACCAGGGCGGGGCCGCTTTCCTCCTCCTGGAGGCCGTACCGGATTCGGTGCTGATGCCCGCACAGCCCGAACGCGTCGTCTCTGTCCTGGCCCAGGCCATTTCGATGTACGAACTCGACCATCGAACGCTGGTCGAGAGCTTCCTGACTCAGCAGGGCTGGCATGTTGAAACAACGGCGACGGTCATTGCCGGTCAGCACCCTGGCGGATCAGATCTGCGCGTGGAGTTCGATGGCCAGGGGCGGATCAGTGATATGCAGAGCACGCTTAAGCCCGGCTGAGCTCGTACCGGCTTGCCGATGTCAACGTCGGCGCAGGCGGCGGCAATCCAGCCCCCCGGGCGGTCGGTACGAAACTTCTACTCGCCGGAGGCCGGGGACGTCTCCCGTCTGATCCAGTCGAGGTAGTCGGTGTTGCCGACCGTCAGGGGGACCGCGACGATCTGCGGCACCTCGTAGGAGTGCAATTCCCGCACTCGCCGGGCGAGGTCCTCGAACCGCTCCACGGTGGTCTTCATCAGCAACAGCAACTCCTCGGAGCGCTGGATCTCGCCCTCCCACCAGTAGACGGACTCGATCGGCGCGATGATCTGGCAGTCGGCGGCCAGCCGCCGGCCCACCACCGCCGAACAGATCCGCTCAGCCTCCTCGCGACCGCTGGTGGTGACACGAACCTCGACACAGTCCGAAGCATTCTCGACCATGCCAACACCCTGCCGAATCATCCCCACGGGTATCAAGAGCGGCACTCCGCGCTCACCCGCCCGCCGTTTCCAGACCCCGAACCTCGAATCGGAAAATCAGCGGGTCAGGAGGGTGACTTCAGGGAGCCGTCCACGAGATCCAAGGGATCGGGGAGAGCCGATGGGTCGAACAGCCTGGGCAGCTCGCCCGTGGACAGCATCTTCAGCACCAGGGTCACCGGCCCGTCCTGCTTGATCTTCAGTGTGGCCCGCAGTACCGCACCGTCCCCGGAGCCGACCTCCTCGTGCGCGATGTCCTCGACGAGATCGGACAGCGGCATGCCGGACTGCGTCACGGCCTTCGTGGTGAACTTCCCGGTGAAGGTCTCCTTCACCTTGGTCCCACGGGGCAGCACGCACACGACGTTGACCGCCTGGTCGGTCGTGGCCGCGGGGCGGCGCAGGCCCACGCCGTACAGCGCCACGGCCGTCGGCGCAGGCGGTGCCGTGACCGCGGCGGCGACCACGTCGCCCAGACACTCGGCGATCGCGGCGTGATCGGGGTCGGCTGCCAGGGAGGGGCTGCCGCCCAGGGCACTTGCCACCGGATCGGCCGAGGCTCCGGACACCAGCACCGAATCGGTCACCACCACCTGGTTGAGCCGGTTGAGCAGGCCGAGCTCGCTGGTCAGCACGCTGTCCGGGTCGATCGCGCCGTCGGCGGCGAGCGTCAGCCCCTGCTGTCCACCGATCGTGCGCGGCTTCGCCCCCAGGGCGGTCAGCTTGGTACGGATGGCCGCTGCGTCCTGCTTGCCTTCGATGCGGATCGCGGTATTCGGCGGGTTACCCAAGGAGACGGCCCGGACGGCTCCGTAGACGTCGATTCCGGTCTTCTCGGGGAGCAGTCGTGCGCTGCTGCCGAGCGCGCCGAAGCCGAAGCCGATCGCCGGCAACCAGCGCCCCTCCTTCTTCTCCGGGCCGCTCGCGGTGACCACGCCCAGCTCGCGCCAGTGCGTCATCTCCCCGTACTCCAGGTATTCGGCGGCCGGTCCGCCGGCTGACAACGCTTTCATCATCTCGCGCAGTCCGCCGGACTCCTCGACACCGGTAGCCGGGGGTCTGGCACCCGGGGTGGCCGGGGCCGGGTCATCCGTTCCGCCGCAACCCGCCATGACCAGGCCTGACATCGCAAGAAACAACCCGAGCCCACGCACGTTCGGAACCTTAGCCATTGACTGTCCTGGCCGCCGCCGTGAGCAGGAGGGTCGGTGCTCTTCTCATGATCTTGTTCCTTCGGGTCTGTGAACGAGATCATCATCCGGGGAGCCGCTGGTATTTGGGTGAGAGATCGCTGCAACCGCCGCATTGCAAGTGTGTGACAAGTGGCGGCTGGCAGGCTGGATGATGGACATTCAGGGAAGGGGCCTATGTTTGGGATTGTTCGCCCATGCCGGCACGGGATGTGCGGTGGGCTGTTCAAGGAGTGGATGGCGCACCTGTGCGGGCTCTGCCTGGCCCTCAGGGATGAGCATGGGCATGCCTCCCGGCTGGTGACCAACTACGACGGTCTGCTGGTGTCCGTGCTCACCGAGGCGCAGGCACCGGCCTCCTCCCCGCACCGGCGTGCGGCGGCCTGCGCTCTGCGCGGGTTCAAGGGCGCCGACGTCGTCGAGGCCGAGGGGGTACGGCTGGCGGCCTCGGTCTCGCTGATCCTGGCCGCGGGCAAGGTCAGGGACCACGTCGAGGACGGCGACGGCATCTACGCCCGCCGGTTGGTGGCGGCCGGCGCGGGGCGGGTGGCCGCCCGCTGGTCGGCCGCCGGATCGGGTACGGCCTCCGCCCTCGGATTCGATCCCGCCCCGCTCCTCGTCGCGGTCGAGGAGCAGACCCGGCTGGAGCGCCTGCCGAACCCGAGCCTGCTCCAGCTCACCGCCCCCACCGAGGCCGCGGTCGCCGCCGCCTTCGGGCACACCGCCGTACTGGCCGACAAGCCGCACAACCGGGAGACGCTGGAGGAGGCCGGGCGCTACTTCGGCCGTCTGGCACACCTGCTGGACGCCGTCGAGGACCTGGCCCGCGACCGCGACCGCGGTGCCTACAACCCGCTCGTCGCCTCGGGGACCGACCTGGCCGTCGCGCGGCGGCACTGCGACGACGCCGTGCACGGATTGCGCCTCGCGGTGGCCGAGCTGGACCTGGAGCGACGCGGCCTGGTCAACGCGCTACTGGTCAGGGAGACCGGCCGCACCACCGGCCGGATCTTCGGCGAGGCCGAGCAGGAGAGTCCCGAGGCGCCCCCGCGTGATCCGCGGCTGAAGCCGGACCCCGGCGGGCTGTTGTCGCTGCTGTGCATGTCGGCGGCCTGCTGCACCTGCGGGTTGTACCGGCCGCCGTGGGACGAGGACCGCTACAAATCGTGCGGTGAGCGCTGCGACGCCGGCGGCTGCGACGCCTGCGGGCAGTGCTGCGATGGGTGTTCGGGTTGCTGCGACTGTTGCTCCGGTTGTTCCGACTGCTGCAACTGCAACTGCGACTGTAACTGCTAGTGCTGCATTCATTTTTGGGTGGTCGGCTCATGTCGGCGTGCTGTCGGTCGATCGACAGGTCATCACCCGTGACCGCATCCGCCAGAACACGCTGTTCACCGGGATCGTGGCACAGGCAACCGAGATCGGCTCGGCGCGTACGGCCAACCTGCTGCTCCGCGTCGAACACGACGTCAACACTCGCGGACTCGGCCCAAGACCTGCGCCGGATACTGAGCTGACTGTCCGATCTCGTCGGGTTTGTCGACCTACCCATTACGAGTCCGTCGCTGCGTGCCGGTCGTCGTGGTCCTGGTGCAGCCTGCTCACCGCGTCGGCTTCAGCTCAGCGGGCGGCGTCGCCCCCATGGCCGTGAAGAGTTCGGCGAGCAGTCGGTCGAGGTGCTGACCGACTTCGGCGATGGCGGGATTGTCGTAGGTGGAGAACAGCGTGCTGGGCTGGTCGACGGCCAGCCGGGTGCGTTCCTCGGCGTCGGCGTAGATGACGGTGCGCAGGGGTGCATGGAGCATGACCGACGGGTCGTGGTGGAACATGCGCTCGGCGATGGTGTGGTTGCCCATAAGGTACTCGGTGCATTTCCAGCCGGATGGCGATCCGGCCATCATGGCGGTAACGTCGGATTTCCAGTAGATCATGAAGCCGTGTGGCGCGTTGGTCGCGGCGAGTTCAAGGGCAGCCTCCCAGCTGGGGAGTTGCTCGAACCGGGCGATGTCGACGACCGGTGCCAGCTCTTCGTAGCGGCGTACGGCTTCGTCGTAGCGTTGCGGGAGCGGGACGTCGAGCCGGCGCACCCGGTGGGCGACGACGCGGGTGTCTATCGAGGTCACAGCGGATCATCTCCTCGGGCTCTGCCCGCTACCTGCGGACCCGAGTAACAGGTTGTCCATGTCGAGCGTTCTGAGACCAGCAGGCTCGCCGGATGTCGTATCCGTCACCCGCTCCGGCCCCACGGCCCTGGTCGTCATCAACGGCCACGGCGGCGACTACGTGTTGAGCGATGTCGTCCAGCGCGCTATGACGCTCTTTCCCCTTCACGGTCGCCGGTGGTTACCAATGCGCCCACCTTTTGGCAGAGCGCCTTTGCGCATGCCCATGAGCAGAGAGCGTGTTTTCCGAGTCCTTTAAGCTCTGAACCTATGGCGACCACGCATACCTACGACGTCAAGGTCGAGTGGACGGGCAACCTCGGAGCAGGCACGGGCGGTTACCGGTCCTTCAGTCGTGATCACGAAGTATCGGCGGACAATAAGGCCGCGATCGCCGCCTCCTCGGATCCCGCCTTCCGCGGCGACCCCGCGCGCTGGAACCCCGAGGAGTTGCTCGTGGCCTCCGTCGCTCAGTGCCACATGCTGTGGTACCTCCACCTCTGTGCCGTCGGCGGGGTCATCGTCACCGAATACGAGGACCACGCCCATGGGGTTATGACGATGGACGAGAGCGGTGGCGGAGGCCAGATCACCGAGGTTGTCCTGCGTCCCGGGGTGACGGTCGCCGACGTGTCGATGGTGGAGAAGGCCCGCTCGCTGCACGACGACGTACACGCGGTGTGCTTCATCGCCCGCTCGGTGAACTTCCCCATCACCCCCATGCCGGTAATTCGGGTCCAGGAGAGATAGGCGTGGTTCTGGACCTTGACGAGCCGACCGGCACTCCTCCGCGAACTTACCCGGAGCAGCACCAGGATTCGGGAGCGGGGCTGCTCAGGCAGCTTCATCAGGCTCAGGGAACAGGCGGACAGGAAGATCAAGCTGGATGCACGCTGTCAGGCCGGCCACGGAGCAGGCAGAAGGGGTGGCCGGCCGGGTCGGCGTAGATGTGCCAGCCGCGGGTGCCGTCGCCGGTGTCCAGCAATGTGGCGCCGAGTTGAAGGACCTGCTGCCGGGCTTGGTCGAGGTCCGCGACGTCGATGTCCAGATGGAACTGCTGCGGGTGGGCCGGGTCCGGCCAGCGCGGTGGTCGGTACTCGTCCACGCCCTGGAACGCGAGGACGAGACCTGAGCCGGTGTGCAGGGTCGCCCAGGCGTCGTCGAGCCCCCATCGGGGATCGGGCCGGTTGAGTGTGCCGCCGAGGAGTGACTGGTAGAAGCGCGCCAGAGCAAGGGCGTCGGGGCAGTCCAACACCACGCACTGCAGGTTGCCGATCATGTTTTCCCCTTTCGGGATGTTGCCTTCACGAGACTAAGGCGCCCGAAGTGCTCCGTTTGATCGTTGCCAGGCGTCCGGAGACGAGCAGCTCGGGTCGGTTCGCTTCTCGTGGGGCGGACTATCGGCGGCTCCCGGCAGCAGTTCGTCCTCCAGGGCGAGGTGACCCGACCGCGGGTGGCCCGGTTCCCGTTGAGCCTCATGTGCACGTGGTACCGGGCTGGTCAGGGGCGGCCGAGAACCTCTCCGGCGAGATGCCTACCGGAAGCGGGAGACGAAGCGGCGTTGCCATGGTGTCTCGACGGCGCGGCGGGCGTAATGCTGCCGGACATAGGCGACCGCTTCGTGGCCCGGTACCCCGTCCAGTACGGCGAGGCAGGCCAGTGCGGTGCCGGTCCGGCCGTATCCACCACCGCAGGCGATTTCGACGCGCTCGGCTTCGGCGCGTACCCATGCCTCGCGTAACGCGTCGCCGGTCGCCGTACGGTCGGACGGCAACCAGAAGTCGGGCCAGCGGAGCCAGCGGGTCTCCCAGGTGACGGGGGGTGGCTCATGGCCCAGCAGGTAGAGCGCGAAGGTGGGCGCGGGACCTTCCGGGAGCGGTCGGCGCAACCCCCGGCCGCGGACGAGCCGACCGGAGGGCAGTCGCAGCACGCCCGTCATCGTGGGCTCCCACATAGCGATCACAGTACGAGCGTAGCTTTCTCGCTCGGAGAAGCGCTCGCCGTACCGGTGCACTTCCTCGGCCGGGCAGGTCGCAGTCCGGTCGTGTCCCAGCGGCATGGACGCCCCGCCGAGCCGCGGCATCGGGAATGTCACGCGGGATCCCGAGCTCATGAGCGGGGAAGGCCGCCGTCTGGAACGCTGGGGCGACTCACTCGCCCGAGTCCCGGCGCCTCGATGCGCGCGTGATGACGGGTGACGGCCAGGAAGTACGCGGCGAAGGCGTACGCGGGGCCGTAGATGAACGACGGGATGCCGACTCCCGTGCCGTTCCGGTAGCAGGAGTAGCTCTCGGTCAGGTCGGTGAGGTCGGTCGCCGGGCGGTGTGCCATGCTGCCGGCGACGCGGCCTGAACGAGGCTGCAGGCTCGGTCCCTACTGGGCCGAGAAGCCAATGCAGGTTTCCATATTTGGAGTCGACGTATGAGAACTCATGCTGGACCTCATCTGGTCGAGCGAGCCGGGCGGTGACCCGGCGGCACCTCGGGTGCGTCAGCGGTCTTTCGGCTACCGGCAAGAGGATGGTGCACCAGTGAGCCAGTCCGGCAAGGTCCTCTACGTCATCGTGTGTGCCGCGGGCGGCGCCGGTGACGTGGGACGTCTCGTCGCCCTCGCCCAGGACGCGGGCTGGGCCGTCCAGATCGTCGCCACCCCGTCCGCGCTGGACTTCATCGACGTCCCCGCCCTGGAACGGCAGACCGGCCGCCCCGTCCGTAGCCGCTACCGCAAGCCGGACGAGCCCAAGCCGCCGAGGGCCGATGCGATCATCGTCGCTCCCGCGACGTACAACACGATCAACAAGTTCGCCCAGGGGATCGCCGACACCTATGCCCTCGGCCTCCTCGCCGAAGCTCCCGGGCTCGGTATCCCCGTGGTCGTGCTGCCCTTCGTCAACGGCGGCCTCGCCTCCCGTGAGCCGTTCCGCCGGAGCGTCGAAAGCCTTCGGGCCGAGGGCGTCCCGGTCCTGCTCGGCTCCGGTAGGTCCGAGCCGGACATGGCCGCCGCCGGAGGCGGGGAAGCGGAGAGCCATCCCTGGGCCCTTGCCCTCGAAGCCCTCGAAGAAGTCAGGCGGCGCCGTCGCGAGTGAACGGGCGTGGGAGCGAGCGCTCGCCGGCAGTGAAGGCGCCGTCATCGCGAAGGTGGAGGCGCTCGAACGGTACGCGGCTCACGTCGCCGACGCCGAACGTGCCTACCGGGCCCGCGACCAGATCGAGGCGCTGGTGGAGCGGCTGCCCCGTTATGAGGAACTGCTCGCCGAGTCCGGTGCCGACGCTCTGAGCATGCCGGAGAACGGACATCTCACGGGTGAGGCCGACGAACTGGAGCAGGCGTTGCGTGCGAGCATAGATTCGGCGCACGAGCTCTTCCGCCATCTGGACGGCCCGGAACAGTCCGGATGAAGGTCACCTGCGGGTCCTGCCATGAACGGGCGGGAGAAAGGCGCCCCTGGTCGGCTCATCTGACGGCCATCGGCGCCGATCCGCGTTTAGCGGAACCACACATAAAAGATTTATCCCATATCGTCCGCTTGCTCCATGGATTCCATAATGTCGGCGATCATGCGAATTGCCATGGTTTCGTCGTTGGTTAGATGGTTGATGTAGTCGGCCAGCAGGACGAGGGTCGCTTCCAGAGCGTTCATCTCGGCTTCGGTCCAGGGCCCGTACTGCTTGCGCCAGAGCGTCGGGCTCAGGCCGATGGCGCTGGCGGTCAGCATGCCCGCCATGGCGGGGATGGCCTCGGGCCTGACGCTTACCGTCATCTTGCGCATGCTGCCGATGACGTAGGGAACCACGGATTCGACCACGTCACGGTCCTGCTCCTCGTGGGCCTGGCGCAGCCACTCCATGTACAGGTAGACGAGCGTGCAGGCACCGTCGAGCACGTCACTGGCGTCTTTGCTGGAGAAGGATCCGAAGAAGTCGTCGATCAGCTCTCGCTGCCTGGGATCGGCCTGCGAGACGCCCTCGCGGATACGGGTGAGAAGCGAGTCGACGTAGAGCAGCGCGGTCCCTACATCACCAACCGGGGCATATTCCGGGTCAAAGGAAGACAGCATCGCTACCTCACTTGGGGGCTTGATATCCGGCCTGCCATACCGGGCGGTTGCGGCAACGTCTCTGTCGAAAAGTACTCCCTTAGGAAGCGCCGCAAGGCGGATATTCGCGCAACCGGGCAAGGGAGGATCAGGGCAGAATCCTGAAAACGTGATGATTTCCTAATTCTCCGGCGCCGGAGATCTTCCAGGTCGGCCCGGGAAGGCGTCCGTGTCCTCGTGGATTTTCGCCCGGGTCCGGTGGGAGCCACGGGGCCGGTGCGCTCGGTCTCGCGGACCTGGCGGACAGGTGGTTCGCCGAGCCCGGACCTTTCGAGGGCGTCGAGGGCCTCGGGTCAGGTGGCCGACCCGAACAGGTCGGCGGGCCGGGACAGGTGAGGTCCCAGCCGAATGGCCGGCATCCCGGTTACGGATCCGCGGGTCCGGGGTGTGATCGACGGGCGGGCGCATGGGCGCCCGCGCCGAGCGCGAGCGGGTGCGTTCGGCGCGACGGATGCTCGGCGCGAGGGGTCCTCAGTACGAGGGGTCTGAAATGGACTCGGCCCGGTAGATGTCCATCGGCTCCTCGCCGTCCTCGTCCACGCCCACCTTCCTCAGCCGCAACGTTCGGCTGCCGATTTTCAGGGAGCGTTCACCGTTGATCTCCGTGGACGCGAACACCGTGACCGAGTGACCGTGCATATCGCGTACCTGGTCGTATTCCGGTCCGTCGGGAATGTCGAGCTTGATGCGCCTCGTCTGGAACGTCACCCTCCCAGTGTGAAAGCCCCGGCTCCGAAAATCGATCGCGCGCACAATGATATTTGGCATCGGTTTCAACCGGATGGTTATGGCGGCCTGCCCGGGACGGCGCTCCCGCTCCGGGGGCTACGGCAGCGGATCGATTTCGAGGTTCTGGTCGTACTGGACGAGCTCGGCCCCGCGGTCCGTGAGGATGGGCCATCGGGTGGCGCGGGCACACCAGATGACGTGTCCGGCCGTGATGTCGCGCGATCCGTCGAGGATCTCCGCGATGTCTCCGACCTTTCCGTGTGTGAAGTCATCGATCTTCACGCCGGGGGTCGTGACGAGTTCGAACAGCTCCACCTGGGTCGAGATCGGGGAGATGGACAGGACCGCCGCGAGGCTGGTCGCCGGGACACATATCCCGCCGCCACGGAAAAGGCACATGGCGGCGATGCTTCTGGAGTATTCGGTCTTCGCCACCGCGATGTCGACCAGTGCGCTCACGTCGAGCACTCGACCGGGAAGCACGGCTCAACGCCTCCTGAACGGGCGAATGCCGATCTGGCCCCACTCCGCCTCGGAGAGCTGGTCGACCCCGAGGGATTCGGCCGCCATGTTGAGGTCTTCTCGGTGCAGGTTCCAGCGGTGCATCAGGGTGATCACGTGGGGTTTGTTGCCGATCTCTCGCTGGACCGCCGTGTGGATCACGTCGACGACGCGGTTTCCGGTCAGCCGCGCCTTACGAGAGAGTGCCTCATAATCCGCTTTATCCAGCTCTATAGTGATAGAGGTTTCGGGAGCTGATGTGCTGATGGTCTTCTGTCCTTCTCTAAGCTGAAGATGCGCCAGCCAGAGCGGAACCGAATCCGATTCATGTCTGGCGCCATCGTGATCATTCGCTGATGGTTTTTCCGATCCTGTGCCGTCTTGCCTTGCCGGCATGGAGTGGGCCATAAGTTCGACAGTAGCTGTGAATTGCGGATTATGGCAGCACTTCTGCATGACTTCGATGGCGGGTGCGAGCGGGATTCCCGGTCGGGTGCCGGTCGTCATCCACGTCACCTGCCTTTCCGCCCCCCGAGGTCGCGTCTCATCCCCGGTGGGGAGATCACCGGTCTCGGGCATCCCCAGGGTCACGCGTATCCCTACACAACCGAGCGTATCCACATATGCGCATATGTGCAGGTCCAAAATTCATTATTCAAGGAAACCTGATGGCTGGGGGGAGGCGGACGAACTTGGCGCGGGATCGGACGAGCCGGGAACGGGATCGGAGGGGGCGGAAGCCGGGTCGGAGGGGCCGGTGGCGGGATCGGACGGGCCTGAGGTGGGGGTGACGGTGCCGCAGAATCCCGCGGCCCGCCGTTGCTCGGCTATCTGGTCGACCGGCTTCTGGTACTCCGACCGCTCCTCGGGCGACGGCTCGTACCGCCAAGAGTCGCTCTCGAAGACGAAGCCGAACTCCGTCGTGTCGCCGAGCCGGCCGGCCTGGACCACGGCGGTGTCGCCGGTGATCGCGACCTCGGCGACGGTGAACGGGGAGTTCGCCACGAGCGGCGGGCAGAGGCCGAACAGCCTCACGTACTCCTCCCGGGTGATCAACCCCTGCGCCCCGGTGGTCCACAGGTCCCAGAAATCACCGTAGGAGCCGCTGCTGTACGCGTCGAGCGCCGGCTGGGCGGCCTGGCGGACCGAGGCCTCCGAGTGCTCGGCATCGGGTGTCGGAGCCGCGACCGGCGGCGAGGAGGGCGGGTTGAGCACCATGAACACGGTGATGACGGCCCCGATGACCACACCGAGGGCCATGACGACCAGCACGGTCAGCCCGCGCCCCGTCTCGCCCCGCGGCGGCTGGCCGTACTGCGGCGGAGGCGGATAGCCCACGTGCGGTCTCCGGAGGGCCGACAAGAGTGGATGAACGTGATCATAATGCCCGTAGCTCGCGGCTGGCCATGGTCGCCGCGCGCACTGGGAAGAAGGAGACACAACATCTCCGTCCACACCCCGCTGTTCCGCACGATCGGTCCGGCATCCAGCGCCGTCACGGTGGCCGTGTTCGCGCTGCTTGTCGCGGTCTGGTGCGTGGTGGCCTCCTGGCTCGGGTCGCACAGGAAGATCATCGAGCTGGTGGATCGGTCGGGCAGGTGGCTGGTGCCCGTGGTGTTCGTGATTGTCGGTGTGGTCATTGTGCCGGAGTCCATATTTAGATAAATATGGACAATTCGCCCGAATTTGGGGCAGGTGTATCGGGGAATTAATCATTATGCGAGACCGTTTGCGCTTCTACCGGCATCGATGGTTCAAGGCGTGGATCGCCATGATCGTTCTGTCCTTCTCGCTCATCGCCATGATGCAGACGGCCGGCAATCAGGCGGTCATGCCCGCAGCCTTCTTCTACGGGGCCGCAGCCGGGCCCATCGCGCTCCTGCTCGCCATCCACGACCGTATCCACATCGCCACCAGCGTGCCGGCCATGACGCTGATGGGGATGTTCCTGTTCGGCGGGGGCGTCGCCCTGCTGCTCGGCGGTTATTTCGACTCGCTTTTCATCTCCCAGAAGAACAGCACCTCGATCCTGCGGGTCGGCTGGATCGAGGAACCCGCGAAGCTCGTCCCGCCTCTCGCGGTCGCCCTCACCGGTCGCCACCTCACCAAGGCCGCGGGGGTCGCGCTCGGCCTGTCCTGTGCGACCGGATTCACGATCATGGAGTCGATGGCCTACGCCTGGAAGAGCGTCGCCAACCACGGCGGTGCCGTCGGCGCGGGCACGATTCTCCTGCTACGCGGCCTCAGCACCCCCTTCAGCCACCTCGTCTGGACCGGCCTGGTGTGCGCGGTGGCCTTCGGGGCCTGGCAGGTCAGAGGTCGCGCCGTCGTCACCATCCCCATCATCGCCGCCTTCATGACGGCGGCCCTGCTCCACTCGCTCAGCGACGGCCTGCTCATTCTGGACATCCCCCCGCCCGCCCGCCTGCTCTTCCTCGTCGTCGCCGCGGCGAGCTACTGGCTGTTCCACCGGGCCACCCGCGACCTGAAACCACAGGCCGCCCCAGCCCCCGAGCCCTGAGGATGTTCCACGTGAAACGTCACAACCGGGAGAGCAGCCACCGGGGGCCGACGGCCTCGGCGCCCAGTTCCGTGACCCGCTCGCGCAGCCCCCGGTCGGCGGTGACGACCAGGACGCGCTCCCACGGGCGGGCGTCCCTTACGGCCTGGACGACGGCGTCGTCCCCGCTTCCGGGTGCGGCGATCACGGAGACGCCGGACACCGGGGGGGCGTCGCGGGCGGCCCCCTCGACGACCGCGGTCACCCGGGGGAACCAGCGCGCCAGGGTCGGGATCTGGCCGGGCGCGGCCCACAGTCCACCGGCGGCGTGCGTGCCGATCTCGGTGAGCAGCCTGGCCGCCGCACCGGCGCGGTCCCTCCACCAGCCGTGCTCGGCGCGGGCGCCCACGATGTTGGCGATGTCGAGGACGACGAGGGAGGGGGCGAGCGCGAGACCGATCGCCGGCCAGGTCTCGGCGAAGCCGGGGTGGAGTTTTTTGGCGGTGACCTCCTCGGCGGGAAGCCAGCGCAGGTCGGCGCTCTCACTGTTGCCCGGAACCGCCCTCAGCAGCTCCGCGGCCTCGGTGATCACTGTCTCGAAGGACCAGCCGCCGTGGTCGTCGAGGTAGACGCCCTGGATCCGCAGGCCGGTGCCGTCCAGCGTGGCCTCCTCGAACGCCTCGCGCAGGGCGGCCGTGACGGTGTCCTCGTGACTGTCGCGGGCACCGCCCGGCAGTCCCCAGGTGCCACCGTGGTGGCTCCAGACGGAGCGCTTCTGCATCAGGATGTGCGGCTTCCCGGTGGCGTCGTGGTGGACGGCGAGCAGCCCGGCCGCCCCGTACACGCCCCAGTGCCGGTGCCCGCGCTCACACTGGGCCCAACCGTCCCCATCCCTGGCCGCCATGGACCAATGATGCATCAGCTCGGTCCGGCGGCACCGGACCGGGTCGGCCTTCCCGCCCATGCTCCCGGCGACCTGTCGCGGACCAACGCTCGCGGGTGAGAGACCGCGGCGCACCTCGGGGAAGCGGAGAAGCCTTCCGCTGACGGCCAGAAATACCTCTATATCGGCTATATCGGATCAGCCATACTTGCGCGTATCTTGCCCCCCGTTAAAGGACCCGCATGAAGTCGAGCGCGTTCTCCGTGCACATTCGCCCGTTGCGCCCGATCCGTACGTTCGCGACCGTTGCCATCACCCTGATCGCGCTGGTCTCCATCGTGTCCGTGGGCCTGTCGGGGCTGCGGATCCTCTACGAGGGGGACCGGCTCTGGCGACTGGTCTACGAGTGGGAGGCCCTGTACACGCTCCTCCTCTCCCCGGTCGTCCTCCTTTTTCCGATGCTCTGCCTGCTGTCGGGAATCGCCTTCATATGCTGGCTGTTCCGTGCTCGCGCCAACTCGTACGCGATCTCTCCAGGGGTCTTTCACGTGTACGCCGCGCCGTACCTGGTGCTCGGCTGGATCCTCCCCATCGTCAGCCTGTTCGCTCCCAAGGGGATCGTCGACGACATCCTGGCCACTTCCCGGCCAGGTGGCCTGCGACCGGGGAGCGACCTCTTCAGGGCCCGCCGCTCGGGGCTGGTCTGGGCATGGTGGCTGACGTGGGTGCTGTGGCCGTACGCGACGCTGGCGTCCGTGGGACTGGCGGGGACGGACATGGAGGGCGTGGAAAGCGGCCTGGAAAGCGGCCTGGCAGACCTCGTGCTGATCGTCGGCATCGCGCTGCCGATCGCCGCGGGCATCCTCGCCATCCGGGTCGTCCTGACGATCACCGATCTTCAGGAGACCGCCCGCACAGGAGGGCCGGTATGGCTCCAGGAAAGGGCAGGACCGCTCGGGAAGCCGCACCTCGGGCTCACCACGCTCGTCGTGCGTGACTATGACGAGGCCATCGCCTTCTACGTCGATGTCCTCGGCTTCGAGCTCCTGGAGGACACGCCTCAAGGTGAGGGCGGACGCTGGGTGACCGTCCGCCCGCGAGGCGCGCGGGAGACGGCGCTCCTGCTCGCGCGCGCCGACGGCCCCGAGCAGGAGGCCCGCGTCGGCGACCAGACCGGCGGCAGGGTCGGCCTGTTCCTCCACACGGACGACTTCGCCCGCGACCACGAGCGGATGCTGTCGGCGGGCGTCACCTTCGAGGAGGCCCCACGGCACGAGCCCTACGGCACGGTCGCCGCCTTTCGGGACCTGTACGGCAACCGCTGGGATCTGCTCCAGCCCCGCGTGTCGCCCGCGTACGGCTGAGCCTGGCCGGCCGATGACCGGGTCAGGCCCGGACGTCCGCCGCGCGGCCCCGTGGTCGTCTCCTCGCCCGGGTGCCGTCGCGCCCGAGCCTGTTTCGCCCGGCTACCCGCGTTCGGCGGGTGCGGAGGCGACCCTCGCGTCGAGGCGGTTGGCGTACAGGCTTGTGGCCGTGACGGTGGCCAGGACCGCGACGATGACCCCCAGCGAGACCGGAGTGGGGATTTCCGGGACCCACGTCCAGACGCCGTGCGCCCAGTGCAGGACGAGCTTGATCCCGATGAAGGCCAGGATGATGCCGAGTCCGTGGTTCAGGTGCCGCAGTTTCGCCAGGACGCCCAGGAGGACGAAGTAGAGCGCGCGAAGGCCCAGGAGGGCGAAGGCGTTGGTGGCGAAGACGAGGTAGGGGTCCTCGGTCACGCCGTACACCGCGGGCACCGAGTCGACGGCGAAGACGATGTCGGTGGCGAAGACGGCCACGATGGCCAGCGCCAGTGGGGTCAGGGCGCGGCGGCCGCCCTCACGAACGACCAGGTGGGAACCGCGATAGTCGTTGGTGACCGGCATGAAGCGCCGTAGCAGCCGGACCGTGCGCATGGAGGAGATGTCGACCTGCTGCTCCTTCCCGCCCAGCGCGTCCTTCATGATCTTCACGGCGGTGACGATCAGTATCCCGCCGAACAGCAGGAACGCCCAGGTGCCGCTCTGCAGGACGGCCGCCCCCAGGGCGATGAAGATCGCCCGCAGTACCAGCGCCCCGATGATGCCGTACAGCAGGACCCGCTGGGCCAGGGCGACCGGGACCGCGAAGGCGGACAGCAGCAGCATGAACACGAACAGGTTGTCCACCGACAGGGACTTCTCCACCACGTAGCCGGTGAAGAACTCCACCGCCACACCGGACCCGAAGACCCCCCACAGATAGACGCCGAAGGCCAGGGGCAGTGCCAGGTAGAAGACCGACCAGCCCACCGCCTCGCGCATCCGTACCTCGTGCGGTCGCCGCGTCAGCATGAAGTCCACGGCGAGCAGCAGCAGCAGAGCGGCCACGGTGATGATCCACAGTTGTGGCGAACCGATCGTTTCAAGACTGACTGCTGACAGGAATGCCTCGGTGGGCATGAAGCCTCCTCGAACGTGCTTGGCCGTTCGAGGTCTCCTTCACCCGCACGCAGCAGGTGGCCGCCCGGGGACATTATGAAACGTCCGTACTGACCGGGTCGGCTCTTGGGAAGTACTCCCCTCGTCGTCCCAGAGTAGGGCAGTTGTTGGACAGGCTTCTACCCCGGGTTGCCGTCGGGGCCTGATCGCACGGATGGTGGAATCAACGGGGAGGGGAGCACCCGCCGTCCGGCACCCCGATCGGCAACACGGCCCCCGAGCGTGGGGAGGCCTGGCGGAGCGGCCCCACCTGCACCGGCCGGGCGATCACGGCGGCGGGAACGGGGGGACGAGACGTCGAACCAGGGCCTGGGCCTCAGCCACCGCCCTTGCTGAAGTGCTGGTAGTCCTTGATGCCTGACCAGTAGCCGCCCCACTCCCAGCCCTTCGCCTGGAAGGCCTTGACCACCCGGTCGCCCGGGTTGATCACGCCGGGGGCCTGCACCGGGCGCTTGGCGAACCTGCGGGCGTTGCTGTGCGCCACCGAGCCGTTCGACGAAACGTACGGGTTCTCGCGCGGGTTGATGTCGATGGCCAGACCGTAGGCGTGCTTGGACCAGCTACTCGATCCCGTCGCCGGGCGGCAGTTGAAGGCCGAGGTGTTGTTGGCCTCGATCGAGTCGAAGTCGTCGCCCTTGTAGACGTCGACGAGCTCCATCTTGTTGATCGGCCAGCGCCAGTCGTACAGGCGCCGGAAGATCGAGACGATGTCGTCGGCCACGCTCTTGTTCACCACCAGCTCGCCGGTGTGCGGCTTGTCGTCGAAGCCCCAGTAGGTCATCGTGATCAGCCGCAGGTCGCTGAGCTGGACCGGGCAGCCCGGCCGCCAGGAGTGTTCGAGCAGCCGGCGGGTGACAGGGGAGATCTTCGCGGAGAACTTCGGCGGGCCTGTCGGGGTCGGTGTCGCGGTGCCGGGCTCCGGTGTCATCGTCGGTGTCGTCGTCGCGGCGGTCGGCTCGGGAGCCGACGACGTCGGCCGCGCGGCCGACGTGGACTGGGCCGATGTGGGCTGGGAGATGGCCGTGCCGCAGGAGGCGACCGCCAGGCAGCCGACGGTCATCGCGAGCGCCGCCCGGGTACGGGTCGTGAATTTGGATCTTGCCACGTGCTGCCTCCCATCGAAACGGACAAAAGCGACAATAGTTCATTGTAATTGATCAATTACCCGAGGTGACGGGCGAGTGCGGCGGCGATCCACCCATGGGCGATCACGGACTCCGGCGGCCAGGGTGTGCCGTTGACCACGGCCACCAGCTCCCAGTATCGCTCGGCGCGCGGGTCGTGCTCGGTGTAGTCCCGGACGACCGACTCCGGGGTGCGCCCCTGCGCGTCGGCCATGAGCGCGAGGATCCCGGCCACGACGGGTGCGGCGGCCTCCGACTCGGGGGCCACGCCGTCGCGCACCGCGGCCAGCGCTCTCTCCATGATCAGGGTGTTGGCCTCGTGCCAGGTGGTCGGATCGAGCTCGCCGGCCTTCTCCCAGAACTCGCCGCCCATCTCGCGGAGGGAGGCGCGGAAGTCGTCGTCGGAGAGCAGTTCGGTCAGCTCCAGCCAGGCGTCGAGCTGTTCGATGCCCGGGTCGTCGGGTAGGTCGGGCACCATGGCCGGGCGCAGACCGGCGAGCCACTTCCGCCTGGCGGGGTTCTCGCCGGAGACCTCGTCGACGAACTCGTTCACCAGTGCGGTCGTCTCCGCCGCACCGAGCCGTCCGAGGGCGTTGATCCGGCGCAGATCGTCGTCGGACACCTCGTCCCGCTCCAGCGTGGCCCTGAGCACCGCACGGGTTCGCTGTAGTGACCTGATCTGCGCCTCGACCGTACGGAGATGCAGGGAGAGCACCTCGCCCAGGTCACGGTCGCCGAGTGACCTGATGGTCGCCAGGTCGACGCCGATCTCGCGCAGCGCCCTGACGAGCTCCAGCCGGCCACGGTCCTCGTCGCCGTAGAGGCGGTAGCCGCTCCGGGTGCGGCCGCGTTCGGGAAGCACCCCGATGTCGGAGTAGAAGCGGATCGTTTTCACCGGCAGACCGGAGAGTCTGGCGAGCTGTCCGATCGTGTAGCTCATGTGGTCATTATTCCGTTGAGCCTCCAGTAACAGGAGACTTTAGCTTGCCGGACATGTCGAAGAAGAAGGTCAACAGGACCGCCAAGCTCCAACTTCCGGCCGGCGAGGCCGGTCCCGCCGCGGTGGGCAAGGACCTCGGCCCGCTGGGGCTGAATCTCATGGAGTTCTGCCGCCGGTACAACGCCGCCACGCAGGATCGGCGGGGATTCGTGGTCCCCGTCGTCGTCACCGTGTTCGAGGACCGCTCGTTCGAACTGGCGATCAAGATGCCCACCACGGCCTCACTGATCCGCCGGACGATCGGCCTGGACGGCGGCAGCCCCCGCCCGGGGCATCAGGCGGCGGGCACGATCACCCGCGCGCAGCTGCGGGAGGTCGCCAGGAGCAAGATGCCCGATCTCAACACCGCGGACCTGGACCAGGCCGAGAAGATCGTCGCCGGCACCGCGCGCTCGATGGGCCTGACCGTTCGCGACTGAACGCTCATGGGCGGTGAGCGCCTCCTGGCGGGAGCCTGGCCCGTCGACCGTTCGCTGAGACCGGAGCAGCCTTGGGGTCTCTACCCGTGACGGGGCGCTCGCGTGGCTTACGCCCGGATTTGTAGCTGCTTGGCACGGGAACCCGGGTTCCTTGGGAAGGCTTTTCATCGAAACGTATCGCGCCTGTGTTCGAACCCGCGCTACAGTCATGGGCACGGGATCGAACACGGGTTCGGGCTGACGTCCGCCCAGGTGAAGGGGTGTGCCATGGCGATGCTCGCGACACACGCTCCGTTTCCTCGGGTGCCGGTGGAGCGCGGTGCGACACGCCGTAGCTCTTTCTACGGAAATCTAAGCCGACCGCTATATCCCGTCATAAAGTCCGAGAGCGTGGACCCCGTGCGCAATCCCTACGCTCCAGGTGCCGGACAGCGCCCCCCAGAGCTCGCCGGTCGCGACCGTGAGCTACAGCAGTTCGAGATCGTCCTTGAGCGGGTGGCCCGAGGGCGCCCCGAGCGCAGCATGGTGGTCACCGGGCTGCGTGGCGTCGGTAAGACCGTCCTGCTCAACACCTTCAAATCGATGGCCATGCAGCGGCTGTGGGGCACCGGGAAGATCGAGGCCAGACCCGACCAGTCGATCCGGCGTCCGGTGGCCGCCGCCCTGCACATGGCGATCCGCGAGCTGGCCCCCAGGCACCGGGCGCCCGAGCGCATCGAGGAGTTCCTCGGCGTGCTCAAGGCGTTCGCGATGCGCGACCCGTCCGCGGCCAAGGGCACCTCGCACTGGTCGCCCGCGATCGACGTGCCCGCGGGGCGGGGGCGTGCCGACTCCGGGGATCTGGAGATCGATCTCACCGAGCTGTTCGTCGACGCCGCCGGGGTCGCCACCGATCTGGGCGTCGGCATCGCGCTGTTCATCGACGAGATGCAGGATGTGCAGGCTCCCGACGTCTCGGCGCTCTGCGCGGCCTGTCACGAGCTCTCCCAGAGCGGCGGCCCGCTGATCGTGGTGGGCGCGGGGCTGCCACATCTACCCAGCGTGCTGTCGGCCAGCAAGAGCTACTCCGAGCGGCTCTTCCGCTATGCCAGGATCGACCGTCTTGACCGCGACGCGGCCGACCTGGCGCTCATCGCCCCGGCGGAGAGTGAGGGCGTGGAGTTCACCCAGGATGCCCTCGACGCCCTCTACGTGGCGGCAGACGGCTACCCCTACTTCGTCCAGGCGTACGGCAAGGTCGCCTGGGACCTGGCGCTGCGCAGCCCGATCACCGCCGACGACATCAGGGTCTCCGCGCCGGAGGCGGAGGAGGAGCTCGCGGTCGGCTTCTTCGGCAGCCGCTACGAGCGGGCCACTCCCGCCGAGCGCGACTACATGCACGCCATGGCCGCCATCGGCGACGAGCCCGTCGCCACCGCCGAGGTGGCCGAAGGGCTCGGCCGTAAACCGTCGAGCCTCTCCCCGGCCCGCGACAGCCTCATCAAGAAAGGCCTGATCTACAGCGCGGAGCGAGGGCTGATCGCGTTCACCGTGCCGCACTTCGGAAAGTTCCTGCGATCCCAACCGGTCTGAGCGAACGTTTGTTCGATATAGTGTGAGGGAGCTCCTAGCTCTCTATATGGCTCTCTAGTGGGGAAGCTAGAGAGCCATATAGAGCTCAATCGTGCTGCCCTGCGGATCTTGCTGTGCCGAGGTTCGGTCAGGTGGTGTCTCACGGGGGCGCCACCTGACCACGATGGGCAACGGATCCCAGGGACAGGGCCTAGAGGAATCTAGGGCCCTCTAGCATCAGGCCGATACCGGCAGAGATTCCGGAAGAGGCGTGGTCTCCACCGGACGCCCGTCGGAGCCGACCATGGCGACCCGCACCGCTGGATGGCGTCCGCTCAGATAGACCGCGAAGACCACGTCGACGGGCTCGCCCGTGTGGCTCTGTCCCGGATAGACGAAGAACCGCCAGCACAGTTCCCGCCAGCTGTCGACCGGCTCCGTGCTCGTCAGCCGGCCGGTGTGCGAGCGCCAGACCGTGCTCGACCGCAGTCGGCCGAGCGCGGTGGCCGGGTCGAAGCGGCGCTGCTCACAGGGGGCCCGGTAGCGGAGCCTGGCGACCGCCTCCTCGATCTCCGGCGAGAGTGCGGCGAGCACCAGCAGACCGGCGATCATGTAAGGCAGGTGCGTCCACGTCATGCCGGCGATCGCCTCCCAGCCGGAGACCTCCGGAGTCAGGAGCAGCCCCGCGGACATTGCCGTCAGCACCATGGTGCGGCCCAGCGATCGCCGTCCCACCGGTACCGAGCTGACCTCGCCGAAGCATCCGCATCCCGCGTCCGGGCGTCGGCGCCGCAGTTCCCACAGGACATAGGTGGACACCGCGAAGAACGCGACGACCGCCCACCGGAAGAACGGTTGGCCACTCACCAGCAGGCCGCACGCCAGGAACAGCTCGCCGAGCGCGCAGATCAGCATCATGTGCTTACGCCAGCGTTCGGGCACCAGCACGGCAGGCCCCAGCCTGCTCAGCATGCCGGGCTCGGCCTCGCGCGCGACGGTCCAGACCTTCGCGACCGTACCTGCGACCAGTAGCAGGAGCAGGACCGGCAGTTGTTCGGCGGCGATCGTCGTCAGCATCCGTGTCACCCCATTCCAAGTCTGGCGTTGAAGCATCCGGCGGTCAGGTCTCCACCGAGCTCCACGAAGGAACTCGGTGACAGCTCCAGAATCCGGCCGCGAGGCGAGGTGCCGCACTCCAGGCACCGGTCGCAGAACCGGCCGGCCAGGCAGCCGCACGCCACGATCGGCAGGACCGAGGTCCGCCCGGCGCACACGTTGCGTACGTTGAGCATCGAACCCAGCGACAGGTACGGCAGCCCGGTGCAGGACACCCCGGCGTCGTCGCACGCCGTATCGGACCGCTCCAACATGGGGTAGGCCACCCCCTGCTCCCCGCAGTCGAAGGTGTCCGACCAGGTGGCCGTGCCCGAGATCCGCGACTGCATGCCGCTGTAGCCGGGCGGAGGCGTCGGCACGGCCCTCCACCGGTAGGGCGGCTGCGAGGTCGCGGGCAGTCGAGCCTGTGCCACGCCGTCCTCGCGGACCCCGATGGCGTCGAACAGGTAGCCGGGTTCGAACTGCGGATGCCTGACCCGCAGGCGCCCCGAGGCGCGGTAGGGGATGACGATCGTGCGCCGCCCACGGTGCGGTCCGCAGTACAGCTCCACGGAGTGGTCCTTGCCCTCCGAGTCGATCGACTGGATCACACCGGTGATCCTGGTGATGTCCGCCCAGATCCGGTCCACGACCCGGCCGGCCCGCAGCGCTCTGATGATCACATTGGAGCCCACGGGAAGGTCGGCCGGAGTGACGGCCTCGCCACGCCAGGCGGTCGCCCACGGCGCGATGACGAGCCGCTCCTCGTGGCCGTCCGGGGTGTCGATGACGATCAGGTGCGGGCTGACGTCGAGGATCGCACCGCTGACCGAGTGGAAGGACTCACCTTCGACGGGGAGCGGGCCGGGTTCCTGCGCCGCCCGGCCAAGCGCGGCTGCCGCCAGCGCGCGGCGGCGATCGGCGCTGAGATAGGGCATCGTCGCTCCCCAGGTTCTGCGAGGTGTCGCAGTCAGCGTCACACGCTTCGCGGAGTCCCGCTGTCCGCTCCACCAATAATCACGGCAGGTGTCCAACCAGGTACTACAGTTCCCCTCCTCGGTAGAACGCATTGGTGTCCACTCGATGACAAACCGCTATCTAGTATCTCTTGCGTGCTCCGTCGCCCATCGAAGCCGATCTTTACCGTTGATGGGATGAAACATAGATTTCGGTTCAGCCGCAGTATGGGTTCGGGCTGCGATTCTGACCACCATACGCACCTGGAGCACAGGCTGGTGATCGCGGTGGCCGGCGGGACCGACGAGGAGTTCCGCGAGTATGTCGTTGCTCGCGGCCCGGCGTTACTGCGTGCCGCCTACCAGCTCACCGGGAATCCGAGCGACGCCGAGGACCTGCTGCAGGTGGCACTGGTCAAGACCTACCTCGCCTGGGATCGCATCCAGGACCACGCCGCCCTGGACCGCTACGTGCGCCGGACGATGGTCAACATCAACATCTCCTGGTGGCGGCGGCGCAAGCTGGAGGAGTATCCGTCCGAGGAGCTTCCCGAGCCGATGCTCGCGGGCGGCCCCCACCTGCCCGAGCGGGTCGAGCAGGCCCTCGACCGGCTGCCCACCCGGATGCGGACCGCCGTCGTCCTGCGCTACTACGAGGACATGACCGAGTCGGAGATCGCCAAGACCCTGGGCATCAGCGTCGGGACCGTCAAGAGCACGGTCTCCCGGGGGATGGCCAAGCTCCGCGGCGACCTCACGCTCTCCGAACCGCGGGAGTTGGAGCATCGGGTCTAGACCCTTTTTGCCCACCGCGGTCAGGCGGGTCTCGCCACGTTCTCCTTGCGAGTCCTCGCTACAGCACGTTCTGCGGGACGGCTCCTGAACCGGTATTCCCGCACGTCGACCGGAGACCTTCCTGGGACAGCCGATTCGATTCGGGCAACCCGCCCGGTGAGGGGCGGAATCCCGCGGTTCTAGCCATGGCAAGACGGGACGGACTCGGCTTCCGCCCCCGCGGTGGCACACGGCCGTACGGCGTCGCGAATGGTTCTGAGGGTGTCGAGGAAGGCGCTGAGCTGCTCGGGAGAGAGCAGGCCGGTGAACCAGGTGTCGATGTCGATCAGATGCCGGGGGAGGATGCCGCTGAGCCGGTCGGCGCCGGCCTCGGTGATGACCGCGTAGGAGGCCCGCCTGTCGGTGGCGCACGCCTGCCTCATGGCCAGCCCCTCGCGCTCCAGCCGGTCGACGACCCGGGTCATCCCGCTGGTGGACAGGCTCGTCTGCGCCGCCAGGTCGCTCATCCGCAGCCGTCGCCCCGGTGAGCGCGCCAACCTGAGCAACGTCTCAAAGTCGATCTCTGAGAGCCCCGCGGCCGCAAAGGACTCATGCGTCTTGGCCGAGATGCCGGTGTAGACCTCCGCCAGGAGGCCCATCGCCGTCAGCCGGGAGTCATCAAAGGGGATCACGTTCACACTCTATCCGAAGGTAGTTGACGGGAGGAATATTCCTCGTGTAGAAATCTGTTGCTGCAATCATCTACTCAGCAACCTTCTCATCGGGAGCACAGCATGACCACTCGGACCTGGGAGAACCTTCAGATCCCGGCCGCCGGAACCTTCGCTCTGGACGTCGCCCACACCCGGATCGGCTTCGTCGTCAAGCACATGATGGTGAGCAAGGTCCGCGGTCACTTCGGCGACTTCTCCGGCACCGTCACCATCGCCGAGAACCCCCTGGACTCCTCGGCGGAGCTCTCGATCAAGACCGAGAGCATCAACACCGGCGTCGCGGACCGCGATGGCCACCTGCGCGGCGACGACTTCCTCTCCGTCGAGAAGTTCCCCGCGCTGACCTTCCGTAGCACCCGTGTCGTCGGCCACTCCGGTGACGAGTTCACCCTCGTCGGTGACCTCACCATCCGCGACGTCACCAAGCCGGTCGAGCTCACCGTCGAGTACGGCGGCGCCGGCACCAACCCGTGGGGCCAGGACGTCTGGGGCTTCTCGATCACGACCGAGATCGACCGCGAGGAGTTCGGCCTGACCTGGAACCAGGCGCTGGAGACCGGCGGCGTCCTGGTCGGCAAGAAGATCAAGATTGAGATCGAGGGCGAGGCCAACCCGGCCGCCTGATCTCCGCCACCACTCGGGACCCCTCCCGTCCCTTCGGGCGGCGAGGGGCCTCAGTGCGTCCGCCTGTTGAGATATAGCGTCTCATAAAGCGGGAATCCACAGGATTCCCACCGTGCCCAGCTGGGGACTCTCTGGTTTGTCCACAGGGTCGGCGAAAGTTATCCACCGCCTGTGGACAACTCTCGCCCAACCCTTGCCCGCGACGTGATCACCAACCGCTTTGCCGCCTCGCCGGATGGCCGGTACTCTGTCCTGAGCCGAACGGTTACCAGGAGGCTTCGCCTAGTCAGGTCTATGGCGCCGCACTGCTAATGCGGTTTGGGTTTACCGCCCATCCGGGGTTCAAATCCCCGAGCCTCCGCAGTTCAGAGGCCCTCTCCCAAGATTCAGGGAGAGGGCCTTTTTGATCTCTAAAGGTGCTGTAGTTGCAGTCCTGGTTGCAACGCTCAGGATTTTCCCCAGAGCGCGGAGGCCAGCCGTTCCCCGGCACTTCGTGTCAGGCCGCCTTGCCCTGCTCGGATTCGTCGACCTGGTCGGGGTTGGTGGACTGTTCGGTGTGCAGGCGTTCGCGGTCGGCCAGGTAGCGTGCGGCTGCTTCGGTGATCTGCCGGGCGAGGGTCACGTCCCGTTCGGTGACCGGTCCGCCGCCGGTGGTGGAGATGATCACCTGTGCCTCACGGGAGGACAGGTGCAGGAACGGGCGCCCGCCCTTGGCGCCCAGCACCGTGACCGACAGGTACGGAGTGCGAAACGAGGTGTCGAGCCGGGTGCCGTCTTCGTCGAGGGTCACCACGGCGCGGGTGTAGGGCGGGTGTTCTCTCACGCGGCCACGTCCTTACCGGCCGAAGCCTTGACCGGAGCCGCCGTGGTGCGGGGAGGGCGCATCGCGGTGGCTCGGATGGACCAGGCCAGTCGTCCGGTGTTCTGGGCGACGTAGGCGGTGGCGGTCATACCGTCGAACTCCACCGGCACGAACGGCAACCCCGGCAGTGCGGCCGGAACGATCGGCTGAACCGGAGACAGGATCTTGACCGCCACCGTCTTCTGGCCGGCCTTGACGGTCGGATCAGCATCCAACCAGCTCTCCGGTGTTCTTGTCCTTGGCGTAGACGGTGCGGCCCTTGGACGAGGCGTCGAAGTCCTTGACCTGCTCGACCTCGCCGACGATGAAGCAGCCGTGCGGGAAGACCTGCTCGAAACGGACGGGGATGGGGCCTTGGATGGCCAGGTGTTCTTCCTTTCGTCTACCCCTCTAGACAGTGGCGGTCATTGGCCTCCGAAGAACTGTCTAGGAGGCTCTACAGAAGAAGATGAAGGCCGATAGCCGGACCGTCTAGGGGGGTAGGCGATGTGTCGCTGAACCGGCTCCCCTGTCCATGGACGCGAACCGGAGCTTTCGCGGCGTCCTGGATAGCCCATTGGGTGGGCCACGTAGGCGGCGACTACACCTGCGCGTGCGATGTCGATCTCATGGGTGCGATTCGTTCGGGGCGATGCCGCCGAGTCTGCCGGTGACGCCATTGAGATTTTTGCTGGCCACGATGTCGTGCGTGGACATTGACGAAATACGCCATCACATCGCGGAACTCAGCGAGAAGTTCGGTATCGAGTCGCCTGCTGTTGTTCAGGGGAAGACCCCGCAGGGGGTCGAGTGCATGGTCAAACAGACAGGTGGCCGGCAGATCGTGATCGGCCCTGCGTTCAAGGATCTGCCAGAAGCCGTCCAGTACGCCGCCTCTGCCTTCCTTGTCGCGGCCTTTGAACGGAGAGGATCGAACGGGAAGGTGTTGTTGATGACGGTGTTTCACTGCTTGGTGATCATGGTCGTGGGTGTTGGCATCGGCCTGGCGCTCTCCTTCGTCGAGGACTCGCCACCGTTGGTGATGGAGATCTGCCTGCTGACCTGTTTGGCTGCATACGCGATTGTGCGAACCAGGCGATACATCTATGCCTGCGACCGGAAAGTCGCCGACGTGTGCGGCAAGGAAACGGTGTTCGCGATGCTGGACTATGAACGGGCACAGGTCAGCCGGCCGCGAGGAATCTACTGGCTGCTGATGAAGATGCAGCCTTCAACGGATCGACGTGCGGCTCGCCTGTCTTCAGAATTGCGCGTCAATCTGTGAAAGTCGGATCGCATCACCCACCTCCAGTTGGCAAGCGGGCTAGCGGAACATCCACAGGGCAGCGGTGGCATCGTCGTAGATCTTGCCGCGTTGCCACCGGATGCCGTTCGGATCGCTGTGTTCGGCCTTGCGGACCTGGGTGATGAGTTCTTCGGGGCCGGAGTCGTCGAGGAGGTCGAGGGCCTGCCGCCAGTTGGCAAGGTGAAAGAGGTCGACGAGTCGGGATGCTCCGTCGCTGAGGATGGCGGCGGCGCGTACCCGGTCGACCGGTATTGTTCCGGTCAGTGCCTGTTCCGCGGCCAGTGGATCGACCGAGGCTACCCAGAATCCCCCGTCGATGTTGCGGTGCGCGCGCATGGCCTCCATGTAGCGGCTCAGGGCCTGAAGGTGTTCCGAACTCCCTCCGGCAGCGGCGTTCATCGGATCCCGGTAGCGGTTACCGGTCAGGGCTTCCCGCTCGTCGCAGATGACCATGGGGTCGGCATCGAGGATGTCGAGGACGAGCACGGAGTCGGCCAGCACGAGCCAGTCCAGGGTGTCGGCCGTACGACGGAGCATGACCACGGTGGCCGAAGGTGAGCCGGGATGGGAGAGATCGCAGCAGAAGTCGTGCATCGAGGCTGTCGCTTTGATCCCCGCGGCCAGGATCGTGGACAAGGAGTCGGCGCTTTGGGTCATTCCGGCCAGGAGAGTCGAGCCGAGGGTGTGCGAATACCAGGCGACGCCGTGGGAGCAGCCCGATTCCAGATCCGCAGGGGTGCCGGCGCCGTCCAGGAGAACGACGGCATCAGGGGTAGCGCCGATGAAGTCCTCGTTGGGCCGGTTGGAATAGGCGGGTTCGGTGGCGAGAGTGAGCCGCATGTCAGTCGTCCTCGTGTCGATAGAGCGGACTGTCAAGTTTGGTTCGGACGGGTTCCCCGCTGTCGGGGTCGTATTCCACGCTGACCACGGTGGAGAAACGCTGGTCTCCGACCTGTCCCCAGATCGTGGCGATCTCCGAGGTGAGCAGATCCACCACGCCGAGGGACCCGTTGGTGCGGATTCCGGCGATGGCGAGGAAGGTGCCGTTGCCGTCCGGCCGGGGGAGCCGGCCGAGATAGGCGGAGTCGGTCGGTTGCTCCGGGACGACCTGGGTGCCCGAGCGGTAAGCGACACCGGTACGGGTGTCGCGCAGCAGCCAGCCGAGGTCGTCGCGTTCCCACCGGATGACCAGGTCCAGCGCTTCAACAAGCCGATCAACCGTCTCCGGAACCGGAAGGAGTTGCCCCGTCTCGATCCGCGAGATCGTCGGCTGAGCCACTCCAGCCCGCAACGCCAGATCCTTACCGGTCAGCCCGGCATCCTTACGTAGCCGACGCAGCAACTCGCCCAACGCCCGAAGTCGATCCCGTCGATCCTCCACACCCAGCGTTCTACCACTCGCCTAAGCAGGCCGACCGAGGGTCAATCAATTATCAAGGCGACGGCGCGGCGCGCCGCCGCACGGCCCTCTCACCGCCCGCCGTCTGGGCGTGCGGCGTGGGCGCCGGTCCCGAACGACGGCGGAAATCGGGCCGCCCGCCGCACCACGTCCACGCCGTGCCTACCAACGCACCGTGCGCAGGCCGCCCCGCCGCCTACAGGTTTATCGGGTCAGTGGCCCAACGTTTCGCGGCTCTTCCGGCACCTGCGACCTTGCGCCAGCCGCTCGCTCCCTACTTGCTCGACCTCATCGAGGCCCACACCACAGTGACCACAGAGATCCCCATCGCGGCGAAAAACAGGATCACGGGGAGAAGCCCGAGGACATCCACGCCCCAGCCGAACGGCCCGGCTCCGTACCGGCCAGACCCGATAACCGACTTGAGAGTCCCGGAAATCGCGAACAGCCCCATCAGGGCAACGAAGAGCCGGAGCGCCGAGGACATCATCAGGCGTTTACGCGGTCCATCGACTGCTTCCCCCGGCAAGGGCTTGGGATACTCCTGCCTGCGTGCTTTGACCAGCCCCCACACACCGGCTCCCAGGTAGGGCGCCACGGCAAGAACACCGATGACGATGAACACCCAGTCAAGTAGTTCGCGTACGGTGCCACCCGTCCAGAAGGTCAACGTGAGGACCTTGGCCACCAGTGCCAGCACCATCAGGACGAGCGCCAACTTAGACCACACCGGCATCTTGGACACGCAGTGATTATGGAGCCGGCAAGCCCTCAGTAGAAGTCCAATGGCCCCACCTCTCCAGCTCGGTTCCGTCTATGTCCGGTGACGTCACATCGCCGCGACTGGTACCGCCCTCACGATCGCCTGGTTGTGGTCAATCGCGGTACGTGGCTGGGGGCGATCGACGGACCGGGACTTCGTTCCTCAGCCCGGCCCACCCAGAGGCTTTGGGGCGTTCGAGGCGTGCCACTCGCGTGCCAGTAGGGCCGGGGAACAAGGGGGCATCGCGATCCATCCCGATTCATGTCGCCGACGTCGCTTTGAAGGCATCGAATCACAACCGCCCTTATTGATCTTGCTGAGATCGCTTCATTGAACATCACGAATTAAAGATCAATAATAAGTTTTCGCGGCGGCTTACGGGCCACAGGGGCAGGATTTGGCGAGGCCCTAGAAGGGTCCATCGGCGCAAGCGCCCTAATTGCTGCTAATATTTAAGCAGGCTTCCGCACTTTTTGCAGTTTATATAATCCCCGAGCTCGACCTTCGCTTTGCGGCGCCATATTCCATCACACAAGCTGCAATTAAAATAGCAATCTCCGCAATTTGTGCACCACATTTCGGTGTACGTTCCGGAAGTCTCGCGATTTGTGGCGGACCTACCAAGGGTGCCAAACAGCTGGCCCGAAAATGCGGCGCCAAGTGCTGACTTGACAGAGCGCCCCCAGTCTGGCAGTTCGACACTGCCCCCACATGACTTGCACCGACGAGCCATACCGTCCGGTCCTTCCGTGGGGTTAGTCCACATCGATCGGCGCATCCAGTATCCGACACATGGCACGCCTCAGCAAGGGCATCACAGCCCGACCAGCAACTTTGAGCGACGGTGCTCTTTCTTTCGTCCATAAATCGAAATCATAGCGATAACGGTCAGGCGCTAAATCTGAAATCGACTAAGCCGTTGGTTTCCGGTCTCGGTTCGATCTCCCGCCATGAGGGTCCGGGCGATAGCCGGCTGTTGTTCACCCATAGGGAGAGCAGATCGAAGTGGAGATCACGGGGGCGCTATCGGCTCTCTGCAGGTCTCCAAGCCAGCCCCTACGTCTCTTGAACCGGGCCCGGGCCGTTAGTAGTCATGCTCCGGTCCCGAAAGTCTCTCAGGTCTGTCGGTCCTGAGGTTTACCGTCGGTCCTCCTATGAGCTTGCACTCGTCGGGAGGACGACCGGTGGCAGAGGTGCTGCGGAGGATCAACTATGAGGACAACGTCGAGTACGGACACTTCTATGTGGGAAACTTTGGGCCGTATCTGGACGATTCCGCGATCTCCCATCCACACCTGAGGGTGTCGAACCACCTGGACATCGAATGCGACATCACTCACGGTAAAGCTGATGTACGCGTGGAGATCTGGGACGCCGAACCACCGGTGGCTGATGCTCCTTGGGTGCTGACCTGGGAGAACGCCTACCTCACCGGTTCGGGAATCGTCAGTGTGGGAAGCGAGGCGTGGCCCGACCGGCTGCTGCTGGGGCCTTCGTACTTCCTGTACGGCCTGCGCACCTACCGGGTCCCGTCCGTCTGGGGCAGAGGCCACGAGTTCTATGAGGATCCGCAGACCGAGCATGTGCTGCTACGGTTCTGGCCGATCCGGGACGTCTTCGACCCCGTCCTGCATGCCCGGCCGGAGAGGACGACGGCGGCGCCCCGGCCGTCCGCATACGTTCCCGCCACAGACTGGCCGACTCTGCGCTGTCAGCCCGACCTGCCAGAGCCCGACACGGCCGACGATCCCAACAGCGAGGACAGGGAGGCCCCCTCAGGAGGACCCGTGCCCGGATCGCCAGGCAGCTCAATCCCGACACTGCACCCACCTTCACGATCCTCAGGCGGCACGCGGAAGATCCTCGGAGCCCCTTGAGAGCCAACACCGGCGCGACCTGCCGGGCCCGGCTCTGGCGGCCGGTGAGGGAGAACGAGCCTGGCGTCCTCGGCGTCGACCGGCGGATCGAGAGTGAGGACGGCTCCCGCGACGAGGTACTGGTCTCCGCGATCGTGACCGTGCTCGACGAGGACGGCGAACTGCTGACGGTCCGGGACGCGACCGAGACGGAGGCCGCACGCCTGCTGGCCGTGGAGCGGGCCTGGCAGTGACGGCTGGTGAGCCGTGCCTTGGGCGATACCCGCAGGTTCCTCATCAGCAGGGGCAAGAGCAGAGTTCGTAGGTGGCAGGGAGAGGGGCGCGTATCCGCGCAGGTCACGAGCCCGCTCGGGGTGCAGTTCACCGCCGCACCAGCGCGTTCCAGGAAGACCGGTTAGGGGCGTTGGTCCAGGTGGGACCGCCCTGAACGCCGACCTCCCGAGCTGCTAATGCGGTTTGGGTTTACCGCCCGTCCGGGGTTCGAATCCCCGAGCCTCCGCAGTTCAGAGGCCCTCTCCCGAGGTTCAAGGAGAGGGCTTTTTTGATCTCTAAAGGCGTCGTAGTTGCCACGTCAGGGCGAGACGTCCCCGATTCCTACTCGACGTCCTCGCTCGGTGAGGAGTGACGCGCGACCAGCTCGCCGATCGGCCCCGTCCGCCAATCAGGGGCGTAGACGCCTACCTGAATCCGTCGATCGGCACCGATCGTGTGGACTTTCGGGGGAACTGCCTTCCGGCGACGGCCTCTCACGTCCATCGGCTCCACGGCACCGACGCTGAAGGTCATCACGTCGACCGGGTACAGGCCACCAATGCGTTTGGGCTGCACGTCAACGAAGTCCACCCAGTTCACCGCAACCCTGAAGGTATCTCTCTGAGCGATCATCCCCTCCTCGGTGACCGTCAGACTTCGGCGCCGTACCCTCATCACGATGAGAAGCAGGTACACCACGCTCACGGCCACGGTAACCGCGGCCGTCAGATTTTCGGGCAGGCCAAGGGCGATGGCCAGGAGGCCATAGACGACGGCGAGCACGATGGCACCGACTCCGCCAGAGAAAAAGGCGAGCGACCAACGTGGACGGTAGGTGACCTGCATGGCCAAAACCGTACCGGTCCAGCGACAATTGCCGCCCCTTCAACCCCATTTCCTCCGGCGGGGGCACTCAGGCTCCGGGATGACCAGAGGGCCGCTAACTGAGGCACGGGCAGAGCATGTATCAGAGCTCTGCCCGTATGTTTCTCGGCCTCCAGTGAAAGACTGCCGATTTCAAAGAGAGCAGCTGTTCAGCGCCGCCATTCGTAAGCGCCCGGTGACGTCTCCAGCACCTCGCTCGGCCAAGTTCGTACCACCTCGCGGAGGTGCTCACGCTGCTCCTCTCCGGGAACGAGTGCGTCGTGGCTGGCACGGTGGTCAGCGGACCTTGGCGAAGAAGGCTCTGACATCGGCGACGAGGCCGTCAGGGTCGGCCATGGCGACCATGTGACTGGCACTGTGGCCGTCCGACCAGTGAACGATCTTGTTCTTGCGTTCGGCGATCTTGCGGATCGGCGCCGGGCCACCGTGCGAGACCCCCGTCGGGATGTCGGTCTGGTCGATGGGCATGCCCGCCGCGCCCTCGTAGTAGGTCCAGGACGACGAGCCGCCGGTGCCGGTCAGCCAGTACAGGCTCACGTTGGTCAGGAACTGGTCACGGTCGAGGTACTCCTCCAAGGGAAGGCTGGTGCCGGTCATCTCGTCGAACTCCCTGAACCGTTCCAGGATGTAGGCGAGCTGGGCGACCGGGGAGTCGGTGAACCCGTAGGCCAGGGTCTGGGGCCGGGCTGCCAGGTAGGGTCCGTAGCCGCTGCCGAAGTTCATCATTTCGGCCATCTTCGCGAGCTCGGCCTGTTCGGTCTCGGTCAGGCCGGTGAAGTCGGCGGGGTCGCCGGTGGGGATGCCGAGCCCGCCGGTGATGTGCGCGCCGATCACGTGCTCGGGGGCCAGGGCGGCGAGCTGCGGCGTGGTCATGGCGCCGGCGTCGTTGCCGTGGGCGCCATAGCGCTGGTATTCCAGCCTGTGCATGAGCTCGGCCCAGGTGCGGGCGACGCGTTCGATGCTCCAGGGCCTGTCGTCGGCCGGCTCGGGAAATCGTGAGAAGGCGAAACCGGGGAGCGAGGGCGCCACGACGTGGAATGCCTGGGCGGGGTCGCCGCCGTGGGCGCGGGGATCGGTGAGCGGGCCAAGGACGCGCGTGAACTCGGCGATCGAGTTCGGCCAGCTGTGGGTGATGATCAGCGGCAGCGCGTCCGGCTCGGGAGAGCGGACGTGCAGGAAGTGGACCCGCTGCCCATCGATCGTGGTGGTGTACTGCGGGAATTGGTTCAGTTCGGCCTCCTGCGCACGCCAGTCGTAGCCGGTGCGCCAGTACTCGGCCATGTCCTTGAGGTAGTCGACTGGGACGCCCCGGCTCCATCCGCCGCCGGGCAGCTGCCGGGGCCAGCGGGTGCGGGCCAGCCGGTCGTTCAAGTCGTCCAGGTCGGCCTGCGGGATATCGATGCGGAACGGCTCGAACCGTACGTCGTCGTTCATGTGAGTTGTCCTTAGTCCTTCGTCGATCAGGGCCTTGATGAACACGCTATTCAGGCTTCCGGTCACTTTCTGTCCGGAAGTCCGGGCAAGATGGCGATATGGCCAACACCAGCTCACGCACCCTGACGCTGCTCTCCCTGCTCCAGGCCCACCGGCACTGGTCCGGCGCGGAGCTGGCCAACAGGCTCGGCGTCTCCGAACGCACCCTGCGCCGCGACGTCGACCGGCTCCGCGAACTCGGCTACCCGGTACAGGCGGCACGCGGCACCGACGGCGGCTACCAGCTAGCACCGGGCGCCGTGCTGCCCCCGCTACTGGTCGACGATGACGAGGCGGTCGCACTCGCGGTCGGTATGAGCAAGGCCGCACAGAGCGGGATCACCGGGATCGAGGAGGCGTCTGTCCGCGCCCTCGCCAAGCTCGTGCAGGTCCTACCGCCCCGGCTACGGGCCAGAGTGGACGCGCTACGAGCCATGACGGTCCCCGCCTCCCCGGTCGGACCGGTTGTCGCAGCGGGCCTGCTCACCGTCGTCGCCCAGGCATGCCGCGACCAGGAGCGGCTACGGTTCGACTACGCCGCCAGAGGCGACGCGCCTACTCAGCGCGAGGTCGAGCCGCACCGGCTGGTCGCCTCCACCGGCCGCTGGTACCTGGTCGCCTACGACCTGACCCGCCATGACTGGCGCAGCTTCCGCCTCGACCGGCTCACCTCGCCCAACACCACCGGTACGCGTTTCCGCCCGCGCCAGTTGCCCGCCGACGACGTCGCGGCGTTCGTCCGGACCTCTACCGGCGCCCCCGCCCCTTACACCGTCGAGGCTCTCGTGCACGCACCGGCGGCACGGGTACAGCAGGAGGTCGGAAAATGGGGAGCGATCGAGCCTGTGGACACCGGCAGGTGCCGGCTCACCATGACCTCGACCTCCTTCGACTGGCCGACACAGGCCCTGGGCAATATCGGTGCCGAGTTCGAAGTCCTGGGCCCACCAGAGTTCGCCGCATACGTCCTCGAGCTGGGCACCCGCTTCACCCGAGCCATCAGGACGCCACAGCAACCGACGCACCCCTAGCCAGACGGCAGTGACAGCGAACCACGCCCGCCTCTGCCCGATCCACAGAGCATGTCACCAACCGGTCCGGGACCGTCGGGGAGCGTGGCTGGCCACGGTTCATCGAGTGCGCCCGCCCTGGAAATCCTGCGGTCATGCTCGCTGTGCGACAGCTCCTCGACTACCTCGAAGGTCTTCCCGACGACACTCCCGTAGTGATCGACGTTCGCCCCGGCGATGAGTACGTACGGGTCGAAGACATCGACATCACCACGGCGGAGGACGCGGCAGGAGAGCGCACACCCACGGGCGTCGAGTTCGCGACACGCAGAGTTCAGCGAGACGCACTCCAACAAGAGCTTGGCGAACTACGCTCGGCGCTCTGCCACACCCTCGGGAAATCTCACAGAGAGCCAGGCGGCCCGCAAGGATTGACGATCATCTCCGTACTCACCGACAAGGAGATCTTCAGCGAGATCCGACGACTCCGTACGATCGCCGAATCCATTGACCAGCAGAGTTCAGGGTCGTGATCACCATGCCATTGGTCTCAGTAACAGAGGATTCACCGTGGCTACTCGCGACCAGCCCGAAGCACAGCTCAGCGTCTCTACGAGCCATGATCCATGCACTCCCCAAACTGACAGCGTGGGTTCGATTCCCGTCACCCGCTCCAATCACCAAGGACCAGGTAAAGGCCTTCGGGCGCTTACTCATTCGGGCCGGCGCCGCCTAGTGCGATAGTGATCGGCACGCTCCGCCGCCATACGTTCCCGTCGCTCCTGAGTCAGGATCTCTTGGGGACTCGGCACCCGCCGCTTCTCATGTCTGATCGCCAGGCGGATCGCCCAGTAAAGAAAGAAGAACACCAGCACGGCCGGAACGGCCCATATCACCAGCAAGAGCAGAACCTCGGTGAACCCGATCTCCATCTGATCCTCCGTGTGGGGGAACCAGCATGCCTGATCTTGCAGACTGCGTCCATCGATGACTTCGCCCGGCCGTCGGCCTAAGGTCGGTTTTCACGCGCCATCTACACCGCTCCATGCTCACCGTCCCCAGGAATCGAGTTTGATCGCGTGCCAGACGCGTGCCAGAACAGGCGGGGAACCACGGTCACTCAGGGGGCCTCACGGGGACTCGACCACCCCTGACCTGCACCCCCGTTTTTCCAGCTCAGGGCAGCAGGCCCAGCAGCTCTCATCAGTGCGGGTTCTTTCGTCACCTGCTCCAGCGAAGAAGGCCAGGCCGGGGACCGCTTCCCGGCCTGGCTTGATCTTTCTGGACTTCTAGTCGATTTTCCGCGTCCGCTACGGGTTACAGTTGGCGACTGGCGAAGAGCTCCAAGTGGTAGCACTGCGGGCAGCGACGGGCGTCCACCAGCCATTTGGGGCGACCCATCAGCTTGGCTCCGCCGAGTATTCCCCGTTCCAGTTCACCTTCCACCCAGACGCCGAAGCCGGGCTGTTTATGGTCGGCTAGGAAGCCCGGCTCCAGACCCTGGTGGCCACAGTGGGTGCACTTTCCATCAGACATTGGGCGATCATATGGACAAGCGGGTTTCTCGGCCATGGGAGATCAAGGAGGGGATGACCCCGCGGCGGTCACCCTGCGGAACGGCACGCATCATCGAGGTCATGTCGGACCATGGTGGCTGCTCCCTAGTTGCAGTTCTCACCCATCGCCCCAGAGGGCGGCTCCCATCCGGGTGCTCGCGTCCTGCATCAACGCGCCGGCCACGTGGGTCTAAAACTGACAGACATCGTTGAAACCCGGGTCTCCGGCCACTACGGAGACCATCTATGTCCAACCCGAACCCCCACTGGATCGTGAGGCCAGGCGGCGCCTGGCCATCATCCGTTACGTCGAAGAGGTCTCGGGCAGCGTCGCGCTGACGTGCCGCTACTACAGGGGCAGCCGACAGGCGTACTCGCCGCTATCTGGCCGAGGGCGTCGAGGGCCTGCGCACCCGGTCCAAGCGGCCCAAGACCAGCCCGAACACCGCCCGAGCGTGCGGCGTGGGCGCCGGTCTCGGCCCGCGCCGCCCACACGCAAACCGCTGCTGCGGTCGTTCAACGTAGAAACTTTCTGGACCCGTCTGTCTGGCCCCAGCCCTCGGGGGGAATGGCCCCGTTCGATGATCAATCGTCGACGGCTGCAGTGTCGCATTCCGGCAGCGACAGCTGGCGACAAACGTGCTGATGGAGGTCGCGCTGGCGATTCCCTTGGCCTCGACGAGGCTGACATCCGATAGAGGTTTATCCCGGTAGGGATTCGACCCTTCTCCATAGCGCCTTTCTTCGAGGTTGGCCGGCCGCTCTGCCTCACGCGCGAAGGCAGAGCGGCGGACACAGCGTGACCTGGGAGTGTGGTGTCACCCAGGTCTGACCACATCGCGCATCTCATGGGAGAGGCGCCATGTTAGCGCTACCAAATTGCGGTGCGACCTCCCTTCGACATCCCGGC
>NZ_JBEXUE010000040.1:0-36152 GCF_040614275.1 Streptosporangium sp. NPDC006013 | reverse complement strand
GATGCCGGGCGTCCCTTCTCCGGGCTACCCCTCATCCTGACGGTCGGGGATCTCTCGCCCGCCGGCATCGTGTCGGCCCGTGGCGTCCCCGCCGCACGGAACGCCCTCGCCCGCCACTCCACGGCCCGGTGCCGGCACAACGCTCAACTCGCCCTGGCGGCCTGTGGCCCCGATAAAGCACGAAGGGCGGTGCGGGAGGCCTGCTGAGCGGGTCCGGCGCTCGATTCCCGGACCGACTCGGGTGAGTGTCGCGCGGAGCCGGTTTTCGCATTCGGGTTTCGGGCCGGCCGAATCGAAGCATGCTCCCCGTGCCTGATCGATGCGGGGCGCGGCTACTCGTGAAGCGGGAAGGTGACCATGTCGGGACGAATCTTCCATGGTGAGGCCAGGCTGGTGGGCCGGGAAGCGGAGTTGGGCACGCTGGTGTCCGGGCTGGACAAGGCCGCACAAGGGTCGGCACGCATGATCCTGATGCGGGGGCCTGCGGGGTCCGGCAAGACCGCCCTGCTGGACGCCCTGGAGCGGTACGCCCGGTGCGCCGGAGCGACGATTCTGCGCGGCTCCTGCTCGCCCGCCGGGGCCCGGCTGCCTTGGCATGCCGCGGAAAGCCTGTTCGGCAGGGCGCCACTCCATGACGAGTACGCCACCGTGCCGCTGTCACACCGGTTGCTCCGGCGCGTCATAGCGGCGACCGCGTCAGGACCGGTGGTCGTCATGCTCGACGACACGCAGTGGTGCGACGAGGAGTCGTTGGTATGGCTGGACTTCCTGATGAACCGCGGGTACTACCTTCCGCTGCTCGTCCTGCTCGCCCAGCGCCGTTCCGGCCCGCCGAACTGGCGACGGGCGATTCCCGGTGTCGCCGCGCGCGGGCACCGCACCATCGACCTCGGGCCGCTGTTCGAGGAGGACGCGGGAGAGATGGCCCGGTGGTGGTGGGACGCCGTACCGGAGGAGCCGTTCGTCCGCGCGTGCAACAGCGTTTGCCGTGGCAATCCGTCGCTTCTCGCGCGGTTGTTCGCACGCCTGAGCGAGGAGGGGGTGTCGCCTGATGCCCGGGGCGCGCTCCGGGCCGGTGAGCTCGGCGCCGAACTCTTCGCCGGGCAGTTGCTCGCGACGCTCGACCGGCAGCCCGAGTACGTGCGCAAGGTCGTGGAGGCCCTCGCCGTGCTGGGGCAGGCCGACGCGGAACTGGTGGGCATGCTGTCCGGGGCCTCGGAGCCGCTGGTAGCCGCCGTGATCGACATCCTGCGCGACGAGGAGATCATCGACGCCGACCTGGCGGAGTTGAACGACGATCATGTACGCACCATGGTGCTGAGCGGCATGCCGGCCACCACGCTCGATCGGTGGCGGGAGCTGGCCGCCCGGCTGCTCAACGACGGCGGCCGGCCGGCCGAGGAGATCAGTGCGCAGTTGGTGCTGCTGCCCAGGCTTCCCGAGCCCTGGATGCGGGATGTGCTTCGTGAGGCGGCGCGTCGTGCCGAGCGGGACGGGGCATTGGGGGTGGCGGCGCGCTACCTGGGCCGTATGGTCGTGGCCGATCCCGCCGACATCGACGCGCAGGCCGACTTCGCGCGGCTGATCGGACATGACGATCCGTCGGGAGCGTACGCGATGCTCCGTGGCGGGATCGAGGGGACCGGTGACATGCGGGGGAGGGCGCGCCTCGCGGTCCAGCTGGCCAAGGTCGCGCCGCCCCTCGGCAAGGAGCCGGAGGCGATCTCGATATTGAACGGCATCCTGGCGGAACTCGACGGCGTGGTCGCCGACGAGCATGAGCTGCGGACGCTGGTCGAGTCGGCGCTGCTGCTGATCGGATGGAGCCGCCGGTCCACCGCCAGGGTGATCTCCGAGCGGGCGATGGCGATGCCGATACCGGAGGCGCACGCCGTGAGCGAGCGCGAGCTGCTCGCCGTGCGATCAATGATCTCCGCGATGTCCGGTGCCTCGTCCCAAACCTGCCTGGTGCCGGCCCGCCAGGCACTGAGCGGTGCGGATGAAGCTCCCGGTAGCTGGGCATTCGGCGCCGCCGCGTACGTGCTCTCGCTCGCTGACGAGGTTGAGGAAGCGGTTCAGGCCATGGACCGGGTGATCGCGCGCGGCGCGGAGCACGGGGACGTCTGGGGCCGGGCGATGGCCTTGTCCACGCGGTCGTGGATCCTGAGCGAGGCGGGCGACCTCGACGGGGCCCTGGTGGACGCGACAAGAGCCGTCGAGCTGGCGGACGAGTGGTCGTGGTCGAAAAGCGTCACGGAGCCACGGACGGTCCTGGCGGCGGTGCTCGCCCAGCGAGGCGACCTCGACCAGGCCGCTTTCGTGCTCGGCCAGATGACCTCGCCGGACTTGGAGGAGTCCCTCCTTGACCATCCACGGGTGCTGATGACGAGGTCGTACCTGGCGGAGGCGCGAGGTGACCACGAAGGCGCGCTGTCGTCACTGACCGCCTGTGGCGCGCTGCTTGCCGAGTCCGGTATCAGGAATCCGATATTCGCGCCGTGGTGGCTGGACGCGGCCTGTCTGCTCGCCGAGCTGGGCCGCCGGAACGAGGCGGAGGAGCTCGTCGAGCACGGTGAGCGACTCGCCGCGGCCTGGGGGAACGCATCCGCTCGGGGATTCGCGCTGCTGGCGAGGGGGGCGATCACCGAAGGGAGCGATGGGGTGGAGATGCTCACCGAGACGGTGGAGACGCTGGCGAGCACCCAGGCGCGCTGGTATCTGGTTCGGGCCGAAAGCCTGCTCGGCGAGGCGCTGCTGCGGATGGACGATCGCGAGGGTGCCCGTGGGCATTTCCGCCGGGCCGTGTATCTGTCGGTGCGGTGCGGGTTTCGCGCGCCGGCGGTGAAGGCGCGCGACCGGCTTGTCGCCGCGGGCGGCTGGATGTACCAGGGGGCCGACGGGGTCAAGGATGTGCTGACCATGGGAGAGCGGCGCGTCGCGGAACTCGCGGCGACCGGCGCCACCAACCGAGAGATCGCCCACACCCTGCGCATCGCGGTGCGCACGGTCGAGATCCATCTGACCAGTATCTTCCGCAAGCTGGACGTGAGTGGCCGAACGGACCTGGGGTGGGCGCTGGACGCGCTTGGCAAAGCGGGCCGGATCACGCCGACGGCCGGGTGACATCACGGGCCGGGCCGGCTCGATCGACGCACGATCAGGAGCCGACCGGCAGTGCCGTCGCGCACGGCCCGCCGGTGCACGAAGCGTTCCTACTCGTCACGAGATTCGCTGAACACTGCGCAAATGCCTAGGAATCGACAGAGACAATCAGCAGACCTTCGCGGTGGCAACGACCGCGCGACAAAGCCGCGGGGGTAGGGGATGGCGGTGAGCTCGGAAACATGCTCACCTCCTACCATCGCGCGATCTCGATATCGGTCTCGAACTGATATCGGATGATCTTTCGAGAGCAGGTGAGATCCCCGCGATGTCCCGCAAGAGGCGACAACGGCGAGACGCCGAAGGACCGAAGTACCATCCTCTCGCCTTCGGCGGCTGGGGTGACTACAAGACCTGGGCCGAGCACCAGTTCCTGCCCAAGCCCATCGAGGACAGCGCGGACGATGACGCGCTGGATGTCGACGCCACCGTCGACGCCACCGTCGACGCCACTGTCGACGTCACTGTCGACGCCACCGCCGTCGACGTCACGCAGGAAGGAACGCACGACGATCCACCGGAGCCGTGGTTCGACGGTGGCGATCACCACGGCGCCGGGTTCTCCCCGGATACGGGCCCCGGGCCGGTAACGGGCCAGGGCCTGCCGGGGCCGTATCTCGTGCAGCACCCGCAGGACTCGCTGCCGGTCAAAGCGCGGCCGTACGTGCTCACCGGGGGGCGTACCCGCGGTGATGAGCTGCTGCGCATTGACTCGCTGATCTCGGTGACGCCCGAGGGCGCCTGGAGAGCCGAGGATCCCGCGCTGCCCCAGGAATATCGCTGGCTCTTCGGCATGTGTCAGGAGCCCATGGCCGTGATCGAGATCGCGGGTCGCCTCAGGTTGCCGATCGGGGTGATCCTCGTTCTGATCAGCGACGCGATCGGCTGGAACCTGCTCAGGGCGCACCCTTCCGCAGAGGTCGACGGCCAGCCGTCGGTTGAGTTGATCATGCGTGTGCACGAAGGGCTGCGCCGGCTGCGCTGACGCGAGGCCTTCCCGGGCCGATCGGGTGTCGCGGCGCACGCGCGGAGGGGAGCGCGGGCGTCGGCCGTTCTGGGACGGGCAGCCAGAACTAGGGTTTTCGCGACACCGCTCCTGGTTCACTTGCGGCTCGGACAACGGGCGATTCGCAGGGGTGAGTGATGACATTTCCCACATTGGCCGTGGTGGACCGAGCCGAGCCGAGCCTTGACCACCGTGACCCGACGGTTCGGATGTCACGGTTGCTGGATCCCGACTCACTTGAGATCATCCACCGGCGTGTGGGCGTGGGGGTGGTGGTCGCTTACGGGCGGGTCAACGGTGCGAGGGTGGTGGTCTACTGCACCGACGCCACGCTGAAGGGCGGCGCGATCGGGGTCGACGAGTGCCCGCTGATCGTCAATGCCATTGATCTCGCGATGCACGAACGCTGTCCGGTGATCGGCGTGTGGCACTCCGGTGGCGCGAAGCTCAATGAAGGCGTGTCGGCGATGCACGAGATCGGGGAGATGTTCGCCGCGATGGTCCGTGCCTCGGGTGAGATCCCGCAACTGTCCGTTGTGCTCGGCCCTGCGGCGGGCGGCGCGGCCTACGGTCCGGCGCTGACCGACATCGTGATCATGTCTGATGCCGCCCGCGTCTTCGTCACCGGCCCGGACGTCGTCCGGTCGGTCACCGGAGAGCAGATCGACATGGAGAGCCTGGGCGGGCCGGACGCGCACGGCCGGAAGTCCGGAGTGGCCCACATCTGCACGGAATCCGAGGAGGCGGCCTTCGCCCGCGCCCGCCAGATCGTCACGCTGCTGGCGAAGCCGGGATTCGTCGACGTGGATTCGGTGCGCGAGGAAAGGCCGCTGCGCCACCTGCTCCCCGACTCGCCCCGGCGCGCTTACGATGTGCGCCCGCTGGTCAAGGCGATTCTGGACGAGGAGAACGGGGAGTCGGGATTCGTCGAGTTGCAGCCCAGGTGGGCGCCGAACATGGTGACCGGGTTCGGCAGGCTCGCCGGACGGACGGTAGGGGTGATCGCGAACAACCCGCTGCGCAAGGGCGGTTGCCTCGACTCGCTGTCTTCGGATAAGACATCCAGGTTCGTCCGGATGTGCGACTCGTTCGGCGTGCCCCTGCTCGTGCTGGTCGACGTCCCCGGTTACCTGCCCGGTGTCGGGCAGGAGTGGGAGGGCGTGGTCCGCCGAGGCGCGAAGCTGCTGCACGCGTTCGCCGAGGCCAGCGTTCCGCGGATCACGCTGGTCACGCGCAAGTCCTACGGTGGCGCCTACATCGCGATGAACTCCCGGTCTCTCGGCGCCACCGCCGTACTCGCGTGGCCGGAGGCCGAGGTGGCGATCATGGGGGCGAAGGCGGCGGTGGAGATCCTGCACCGCAAGAAGCTCGCCGCCGCGGCACAGGACGAGCGCGAGGAACTGCTGTCCCGCCTGGCCGCGGAGCACGAAAGGATCGCGGGGGGCGTGGCCAGGGCGGTGAGCATCGGCGTCGTCGACGAGGTGATCGACCCGGCGTGGACCCGGCTGCGGCTCGGCGAGGCGCTGGCCGCCGCTCCGGCGCGCCGAGGCCGCCACACCAACATCCCGTTGTGAGCAGGCCGTCGGCACCCTCTCGTGATGACGGAGTTCTTCGTGTCTCGGTGATCCGGTCCCACACCCGCTTTCCGAGTGAAGTCGCAGTATCGGACGGTAGCCGAGCAGCTGGTGGTAAGCGGCCGTTCAACGGATCATCAGCTTCATGCCGCATCCGCCGGCACGGCGACAGAAGCGGCCAGAAGGGGGATCACAGGTAAATAAAGGTAATCACAGGCAAACCAACGCCAAACGCTTGCAAACAAACATGGAGATGACTAGGGTCTGCTCAATAGGCGATTGAGGTGCTTGAGCTCAGGCGCATGCATCGTCGATTTGAGGTGCGAATGCCCAGCGGAACTGGACACAGAGTCGGAACCGGGGCCACGACCGGGCCGGTCGGGCCGAGGGGCGCGATCCTTCTGCCCGCCCGTGGCGCCGATGCGGTCGTGGCCGAGCTCTCCAATCTTGGTGGCGGCGTTGATCACCGGCGGCCTTCGGGCCGTTCCTGTGTCACGGCGGACTCCGGCGGGAGGGCCGAAGCGGCCTCGTCGACCACGGGCGAGCCGGTGTCGAGCACATGGCGGCCGCCCCCCAGGTGGTCGGTGAGCGTCCCGGAGCCGGGCGCCCGCTGGAGGGACGCCGCACCGGAGTTCCTGGCCGAGCGGGAGGGGCAGATACGCCGGCTGGGCAGGCAGGTGACCGAGCTTCAGTTCGGCCGGTCGAGCATGGTCACCGTGCTCGGAGAGACAGGTACGGGAAGGAGCGCCCTGCTCAGGGCGGCTGTCGCACGCGCCCGGGAGGCCGGATTACTGGCCGTCCTCGCCCGCTGCTCGCCCGCTGAGGCCGATCTCCGCTACGGCGTCGTCTCGCAGATCACCTCCGGGCTGGCCGGCACCGGATATCTGGCCTTCGCGCGGCGGTTGTGGGTGGAAGACCAGCCGGCCGAGACCTTGATCCCGGCGCTGTGCGGGGAGTTCGTGGCGCCGAGGCCCGGAAACGCTGGAGTACACCCGATGGGGCTCGATCGACATGACCTCCGAGCAGGTCGAGGCGTTCGCCGCGCAGGGCGTGACCCGCCTCGTCGTCAACCCCACCGCCACCGAAGCGGACCGGCAACGCGATGAGCTGTCCGCCTTCGCCCAGCGCTTCGCCCTCCTCGACAGCAGTACGGCGCGGACCCGCACATGACGTCGGTGTGGATGGTGTCGATCGGCGCGGAGGTGCGAGGGCGCGCCGCACCTGGAACCCCACCGGGCCCGCGCCAGGACGGCCGGCTACCGCGGTCGTACCGTCCGGAAGAACTGCCGGATGTCCGAGACCAGCAGGTCCGGGGCCTGGAGTGAGGCGAAGTGGCCGCCTCGGGAGTGCCGCGACCAGTGGGTGATCGTGTTCGACAACTCCGCCAGCCCGCGGATCGCCCGGTCGCCGGGGAAGTTCGCCACACCCGTCGGGACCGGTGCGGGCTCGGGACGTGGGCCCCACGACTCCGGTCCGGCCTCACGGTAGAGCCGAGCCGCTGATCCCGTGGTCGCGGTCAGCCAGAAGATCGTGACGTCGGTCAGGATGACGTCGCGGTCGACGGGGGTCTGCTCGGTCCGGGCGGGGTCCCAGTCCACGAACCATTCCAGGTTCCACGCGAGCTGACCGGCCGGGGAGTCGTTGAGCGCGTACGCCAGGGTCTGCGGCCGGTTGGCCATCTGGGTGGCGTAGCCGGAGCGGCCGTACCACCACCCCTGGTTCTGCCCGGCCTGCTCCCGGTCCGCCGCGGAGAGCGCGTCCAGCTCGCTGGGATCGACCGGTGTCGCGGCGTTGGCCAGCGCGTTGACATGGACGCCGATGACATGCTCCCGGTCCGCCCGGCCGATCGCCGGGGAGATGATGCTGCCGTAGTCGCCGCCCTGGGTGCCGTAGCGGTGGTATCCCAGCCGTCGCATCAGCTCGGCCCAGGCCCGCGCGGTGCGGTTGATCCCCCAGCCGGTCTCCCGCGTCGGCCCGGAGAACGCGAAACCCGGCAGTGACGGGACCACGACGTGGAAGGCGTCCGCCGGGTCCCCGCCGTGTGACCGCGGGTCGGTCAGCGGCCCGAGGATGTCCAGGAAGTCGTACACCGTGCTCGGCCACCCGTGAGTGATGATCAGCGGAGTGGCGTCCGGCTCGGGCGAGCGTACGTGCAGGAAATGGATGTTCTGCCCGTCGATCTCCGTGGTGAACTGCGGGACCTTGTTGAGGCGGTCCTCGTGCTCCCGCCAGTCGTAGCCGGTGCGCCAGTGCTCGACCAGCTCGATGAGGTGGTCCTTGTTCACCCCGTAGGACCAGCCGACGCCGGGCAGTTCGTCCGGCCAGCGGGTACGGGTCAGCCGGTCCCGCAGGTCATCGAGTTCTGCCTGCGGGATATCGATGCGGAAGGGGGTTTCTGTGCTCATGCCGCCCACCCTCCGCCCTGTATAGGACAGCTCCGTTCCTACACAGGAGCGATAGTGGACGAATGTTGGAAACACCCGCCCGACTGCTGCGGCTGCTGTCGTTGCTGCAGACGCATCGCGACTGGTCCGGCACGGAACTCGCCGAGCGGCTGGGAGTCACCACCAGGACGGTACGGCGCGACGTCGACAGGCTCCGTGAGCTGGGGTATTCGATCCACGCCTCGATGGGCCCGGTCGGCGGCTACCGGCTTGGAGCCGGCGCTTCGCTGCCCCCGCTGTTGCTGGACGACGAGGAGGCGGTGGCGGTCACGGTCGGGCTGCACAGTGTGGCGGGGATCGAGGAGGCTTCGCTGCGCGCCCTGACCAAGGTCGAGCAGATGCTGCCGTCCCGGTTGCGGCACCGGGTCACCGCGCTGAGAAGCGCGGTGGTCGCGATGCCGTCCAAGGGCGGGCCCACCGTGCAGGCGGCGGTGCTCACCGCGATCTCGGCCGCGATCCGAGCCGCCGAGGTGCTGCGTTTCGACTACGTCAGCCACCACGGGGCCGAGTCCCGCCGCGACGTCGAGCCACATCGCCTCGTCTGCTGGGGGCGGAAGTGGTACCTGGTCGGCTGGGACGTCGAACGGAAGGACTGGCGCACCTTCCGGGTCGACCGGATGTCCCTGCGAACGCCCAACGGTCCCCGGTTCGCCCACCGTGAACCACCCGACGGTGACGTGGCGGCCTACCTGTGCAGAACGATGGGCTTCGAGATGTGGCCGCTCCGCGCCCGGTTGCGGGTGCACGCCCCCGCACCGGACATCGCCGGACGCGTCAGCGGAATCGTGACCCCCCTCGACGACCACACCTGCCTACTGGAAATCGCCTCGGACTCGTTCGACCTCGTCGTGTTCACGGTGGGCATGCTCGACGTCGACTTCGAGGTCGAGTCACCCCCGGAACTCGCCCGGCACCTCCGCAAACTGTCCACCCGCCTCGCCAACGCGGCCGTGACACCACCACACCGCCGCGTGGACGACCGGTGAACGGACCGCGACGCCCCGTTCGGGTGCGCGGTCGGCGGTTCTCGTCGACAGCGGTCACTCGCGGCCGGGGCGTCCCAATGATCTACAAGTCGTTCTCCAGTGTCGGCCTCTAGCCTCATCCGCGGTCCTCCTGAGCCGGAGCGGCTCGGCGCGGTGCAGGCCCTCGAACGGGATTGCCACGGCGGCCCTTGAACGAGATGAGAAGGAGGCGGTGGACATGAGCATCGTGCCATTGTTTGGAATCGTGTTCGGAGCGGTGTTCGCCGGGATCGGCGCCCGTGTGCTCACTGTCGGGCAGCGGCTGCGGCGGCACGGGGTGCGGGTGCCGGGCGTCGTCGTGGGACTGCGCTGGTCCAGCAGCAACGGCAACGACAGCGGCGTGTACTACCCCACGCTGCAGTTCCAGACGGTGCAGGGCCCCGTGGTGGAGACCGAGTCGGATCTGGGCTCCAACCCGTCGCCGGTCCGTCCGGGCCAGCAGGTCATGGTGGTCTACGACCCCGAGCGACCCCAGCGCGCCCGTCTGGACAGTGTGGGCGGCAGGGGCGTGCTCCACAGCGTGCTGTTCCTGACCGTCGGGGCGGTCATCCTGGTGGTCTCCCTGGTCGCCGCGGTCAGCTCCTGGTTGTGAGGACGGGGGCGGACTCGCGCGGCTGCCAGGTCCCGTCCCCGCTCGTAAGCCGAAGGCCCGGCCAGAAACGAGGTTTCCAGCCGAGCCTTCGCCGTACGCAGGGGGGCAGACAAGATAAGGCCCAAAGGGGCAACGGGCTGGTCAGAGCCCTGATCGGTAGCGGGCTTTCAGCTCCCAGGAATGGACATTCCCGTACATTACCGACTGATAGCCGAGGACCCTCTTACGCCGGGCCCGCCGGGCGTGGAGCGTCGCCACTTGGGCGGGACCCTGTAAGACCTTCACTGGCGCTGAACCCGCCGCGGTCCGCGGAGCAAGTTAGTAGATAAACCGGAGTTATCGATCCGAGGGCGGATCGCCCCTCCACCGCCGCCGGACCCGCCGGGTGCGGAGCGTCAACCGGGCCACGCCGCCGGGCGCCAGGGCCGGCGTCGGCGGGCGGGGCCAGGAGGACGAGAAGCCCCCGCGCGGCGACGGCCTGGGCCGAATCGATCCTGCGGCGCCACGCGAGGTCGCCCGACGCCGCAGGTGGCTCGTCATTGACGATGGGTCATGTCACGGTGAACATGAGTACGCCCGTCAGGGCGGTGTAGCCGTCGTTGTGGAGGTACCAGGCCGCGTAGGTTCCCGGGCCGGGCAGGGCGGTGGTGGGAATGGCGAGGGTGCCGTCGGCCCCAGGGGCATATCCCCAGGCGAGGGCTTCCACCTCCGAGGGCTTCTTGTCGACCGGATACAGGCCGATCCAGTTCTTGGCGCTGACGGTGCCGGCCGGGGTGGAGTAGTGGACGGTGAAGTTCGTCCCCTTGGCGACGGACTTGGTGGTGCTGGTCAGGGTGCTCACGGGCGCCGGTGCGGCGGGCGTGAGGGCGGGGGCGTCGGAGGGGAGGTTGTAGTAGGCGGCCAGGCGGCCCACGATGGTCTCGGCGTAGGGGACAAGGCTGGCGAAGTGTGTGGCCAGAGCAGTTTTGGCTGCCCTGCTCAACGCGTTGAAGTCGCCGGTGGCGCTGGTCAGGTAGGGCTGCAGGCGGTGGATGAGCCCATAATCGCTGGTGATGCCGAGGGCGCCCATGGCTTGGGCCAGGGACGGGGTGGTGGTGGCGGTGTCCAGGACGCGGCTGACGAAGGTGACGCGGTGCATGATGCGCCAGCAGGGGGGTTTGCGGTCGGATTGCTGGGCGCGCTTGAGCGCCAGCGCGTTGGGGTCTTTGCCGCGGTCCAGCCATTCGGGGTCGATGACCTTGCCGTAGAAGTCCTCGAAGTTGTCGGTGGTGGTGTCGAGGTAGAGGGTCATGAAGCGGTAGGCGTCGACGCGGCCGGGCACCAGGATCGGTTTGCCGTCGGCGTCGAACACCGGGGTGTCGCCGTTGTGTTTTTGTAGCTGGTTGCCGGGGGCGCAGGTGACGTCCAGGCTGAAGGTCCGGGTGGCGTCCTTGGATTTGCTGCGGGTGACGCTGTAGCCGGTGGTCGTGGTGGACTCGAAGCCGAACTTGGCGCCGACGTTGCCGATCGCGAAGCCCCCGACTTCGCTCCAGCCGATGGCGGCGGTGAAGGTGAAGGAGCCGGCCGTGGTCTCGGTGACCTGGTCGGTGGTGCCGGTGGTCTCGGCGAAGAAGCCGCCGGCGGCTGTCCACACGTAGGTGTTGACGATGTTGCGGCGTGAGGCGGCCCGGGTGGCCGCGCGTCCGGCCTCGGGGTTGCCGCCCTGGGCGATTTCGGCGCCGGTGCCGCCCATCATGCCGTTCAGTACCTTGGCCGCCTGGCCGTGGGTGGGGTCGGGGACGTGGGTCTCGGTGGACACCGATTCGTAGAAACCCTGCAGTTGCTGCTGTTCGCGCTGGATCCGCTTCTTAATCCGGTAGGCCTCCACCGGCCGGTAGTAGCTGAACTCGCCGCGCTCCCCCTGGCCCGCCTTGGGGAAGTGCGGGTCGGGGAAGGCGCGCAGTCCTGGGGCCGTCTCGTGCTTGGCGTAGCCGACGACGCCGTCCAGGGTGCCCTGCTTGGTGTAGCGGGGGTTGATCGGGAAGGGGATCAGGTTCCAGTCGCGGGGGATGTCGGGGCTGGGCAGCATCCGGTAGGCGACCAGGGCGCCGCTGTGGACCAGGCGCAGCGCGTACAGGTCGGCGGTCTCGGACTGCACCACGGCGAATCCGGTGTTGGCCGGCACCCAGCGTCGCCCGGCGGTGGGGTTGACCTGCTTGGTCGGGTCGGGGTCCTCCCAGCCGCCGGTGACCTCCACCTTGCTGGTACGGGTGGTGTTGGTGCCTTGGGACACCTTGGTCTCGTTGCTCCAGGTGTTGGCGTACTTGAGTTCGACGTTGAGCCCGAGATCCAAGGTGGCTTCGGCCAGGGGTTGCGCCGTACCGGCGCCCAGGGGGGCGGCGACGGTCCAGATGCTCTGGGCGGTCGCTATCTCGAATTTCACCTTCGCGGACGTGTCGATGCTGTTGTTCTTGTTCGACGACAGGGCGTTGACGACGTTGTCGGCCTGGACGAAGGCGACCGAGGAGGCGCCCTTGTAGTCGTCGGCGGTGCCGGCGATGAGGTTCTCCGACGGGATCGGCGGGGCGCCTTCGATGTAGCCGATCAGTTGCGGGTCGAACTGGGCCTGGCCCACCCAGGTGGTGGTCAGCTCACCGACCTTGTACCCGGTGTTGAGCACCCACGATTTGTCGGCCTGCAGGTAGGTGTAGGCCCGTTTCAGCACCCCGATGAGCGAATCGTCGGTGAGGCGCTGGATGTCGCCGTACTCGGTGGCGGCCGGGGTGGCTGCGATCAAGGTGTGGAAGGCGGTGCGGATGCCGGTCAGCGCGGAGCGGACCTGGGCGGTGTCGGTGGAGATCGGCGCGGTGGACAGCACGATCTTGGGGGGCGGACTCGACTGGGTCAGGTGATGGCCGCTCAGGCCGGCGTCCTTCACCGCCACCCCGGCCACGGTGTCATCGGCATCGAAGGGGTAGTAGGCCAGCAGGTCCTGGCGGTCGCCGCGGACGCGGCCGAACATGTTGTCCAGGATCTGCTCCTGGGTGCGGGCGGTGCGCCACGCCCGGATCTCGTCCAGATCACCGGTGAACCCGTCGGCCACCACCGAGCGCGGGGAGGTGGGCCGCACCACGCTCGACGTCGTCGAGATCGTCTTCCCCGAGGGGACGGGGCTGCCGTTGCGGTAGAAGGTGAACCGGTTCCCGTCGGGGTCGGGGGTGCGGACGCGGGTCACCGCGTGCAGCGTGGCCGGGTAGGAGCCGCACAGGTCCTGGGTCTGGGAGCCCTTGCTCTCAGGGAAGGTCCACCACGCGGTCAGGCCGGAGGCCTTGGCGGTGATCGGCACGCCGATCTGGTCGCCGTTCCTGACGACGGTCCAGATCCGCACCTCCGACAGCGCGCCCTTCAGACCGGAGGCCGTCTTGCCCACCATCATCCGGCCCAGCTCGGCCGGCGCGTCGTTGCCCACGGGCTTGGCGCCGCCGTACCACTGCGAGTCGCCGACCTTCTTGCCGTTGATGAAGAAGCAGATCTCCACCTCGGTCGTGGTACCCGTCGGGTTCTTGCGGGTGACGGCGACCTTGTTGAAAGTGCCCGCCGTCAGGGCCGTCGTCGACTTGTAGACCTTCGCCGCATCCGAGCCGGAGCCGGGTTCGAAGGTGAAGGCGAGGCGACCGTCGGTGTCCACATACAGGCAGTAGGGGACGGCGGTGTGGTTGCCGGCGCCGAACGTGCCCTTGCCGACCAGTCCCTGCTTGGCGCCGATGGAGTCGAGTTTGACGAACGCCTCGATGGTCAGGTCGTCCACGAGGTCCAGGCCACCCGCGCCGCCGGCGTTCAGGTGGCCGGTGCCGTCCATCTGGATCGCCCAGTCCTGTTCAAACGACACCGCCAGATGCGCCCATTCGGCCAGGGGGAACACTTCGGAGCTGCGGAAGGCCTGATTGTTGATGTTCGCGTTGATGACGTAGCCGGACTCCCCGTTGGTCCGGGTGCCGTGCTCCACACCCAGCGCGTACCAGGTGTCGCCGACATCGGTGTGCAGGATGGTGTCCAAGCCGTCGACGAACGTCGGCTTGGCCCAGGCCTCAAGCGTCAGGTTCCCGGCCGCGGCCAGGGCGGATATGTTCGCCGTACTCGTCAGTTCCAGACGGTGCTTTTGGGCGGCGTCGAAGGAGAACGCCCGTCCCGGCGCGTCACCGTGCCAGCGGGGCCCCAGCGGTTCGCTGAGATTGGACGCGGTTCCCGCGGGCACCGACGCGGTGAGGGACCCGGCGTAGGCGCTGATGAGCAGCGAGCCGTGAGCCGGCGACATGCCGACCACGTTGCACGAGGCCAGCGTGTAATCGTAGGCCGCGATGCGGACCTTGGCGCCCGTGCCGGCGGTGAGGTTGCCGGTGGTGAGGGTGATCTGCGCCGACCCCGACTGCCCGCCTGCGACGGTGCGGCTGTCCCCGCCCACCGTGATGACCGAGCCCGCCGTCAGCGTGGTCGTCAGCGGCTCGGCCAGCGTCACGGTCTTGTCCTGGACCGACAAGACCGTCCCCAGGTCCGATCCTCGTGCCGAGCCGTTCAGCACCGCGGCCAGGAGGTCGGCCCGGTCGGGTACCGAGGGAAACGTCTCGACCGTCGTACCCCGGCTCACCTCCACCTTGCACATGCCGGTCCCGGTCGCGGTCACCTTCACGTCGAAGTCGGCCAGTTTCATCGCCACATCGCGGCCGGACAGGCGCAACGTGCCGCCCGTCACGGCGATCTCCTTGACAGCGGGGGAAATGGTGGTCGCGTAGTAGACGGCGAAGAACTGGCCCTCCCCGCCACGGAAGTACAGCGCCACCTCACCGGTGGAGCTGTCCAGCAGCGCGGGGGCGTGACTCGTCCAGGCGACCGACAACAGGGCACCCAGCACGGTCAGGCCCGAGCGGTCGATGCACACCTTGGGCATCGCCAAGACCGCCTCGGCCGCACCGAGCAGCGCCCCGGTCATCGTGGCCTGCGCGTTGAGAGCCGTCTCCAAGGCCGCCTTGTCCGCACCGAGTCGCTTCTGGGCCTCGACCTGGCGATCAGCTTCCGGATTCAGGACGGCCGCCTCGGCGAAGAGTCTTCTCTCCCTCTCCCGGTGGCCGCCCCAGTCGCGGGCCGGGCCAACGATGGTCCGGTTGAGCGTGTACAAGCTGATGGCGCCTCCGTCGTACAGCTCGTGATCGATCTGGGCCAACCGCGCCCTGGTGCCCGCGAGCCGCGCAGCGAGCACCTGGTCGTTGTAGAGCTGACCGCGGGCCGTGGTGACGGCCTCCTGGGCGGCCCGCAGCTTGTCGCTGTCCTTGGTGGGGTCGGGCACGCCGATCCAGGTCAGATCGATCACTCCCGGCGCTGTGGCCAGCCTCCCCTCCCGCGACAGTGCGAAGTCCAGGGTCGCGACGTAGGAGCGGCCGGTCGGCTCACCCGTCGGCGGCGGCCCCGAGGTGGCGAAGGCCAGCAGTACCCGCGCCTGCCCCTTCTCCGGCGACGACGTGTGACCGTATCCCGTCACCGCTGGTTGCTGCTGGTAGTACAGGGTCGCGGTCAGACCGCAGACCACCTTGCGCCCGGTGATCGAGAACGACTGGCGGCTCATCCCCGGGCCGTCGAACAACGGTGCGTCCGAATCCGTCCACACCGGACCGGCCTCGAACGTGCCCTCGAACTTGTTGACACCGCGGTCGTGCACCTTGGTGCCCGAGCCCTCGTCGAAGGGAAAGTAGGCATACAGCCCGGCCTCCGTGCCGGCCGGCCGTTGCCCCCGCGCCGAGAAATCACCGCGGGGAAGCGTCCAGATTCGCACCTCGTCGATGTGCCCGTTAAAGGGATCGGCCTGCGCCGGGCCAGAAACGACCCGTTTGCCGACCACGAGCTGGGCGGTGACCTCGACTTTCGCGGCCGTGGCGAGGGTCCCCACGGCCACGCCGTCCAGGAACAGTTGCATCTGCGACCCGTCGAAGACCGCCGCCACATGCGAGTAGACGCCCATCGGCACCGCCGAGGTGGAGGTGAGAGTCTGAGAGCCGTGGCCGAACAGCAGCTTGCCGTCGGCCTTCAGGCTCAGATAGGCCGGGGTGGCCAAGCCGGTCGTGTCGGTGCGGCCCACGATGAGGCCGGTGGTGGTGGCGGTGGCGGGCTTGATCCAGGCCTCCATCGTGTACGGCCCGGCGGTCACCGCCGTGGAGGTCTCCCCCGCGATGACCGGGGCGCTGGCCGTGTTGTCGAATCGCAGCGCGGTGCCTCCCCGGTTCTGCGATGGGCGCACCGGCACCAGCAGTTTCCCGGTGTGGGAGTCGATGCCCGGGGCCCGCTCCAGCACTGAGCTGGCGAATTTGGGGTCGGGACTGGTGTAGAGCTGGGTGCCGGCGACGTTGAACAGCCCTTCGGGACTTTGCTCCAGGTTGTAGCTGTGCAGGAGGCCGGCGTCGTCGGCGGTGAAAATCTGCCAGCGCGAGAACCCCGAGATCGCGGTCGGCAGCGACAACACCGAGAAGATCCCGCCGCTGAGCTTGCCCGCGAACGACAGCTTCATGGTCGGCTCGTAAAACAGCCGCCCCTCCATGTCGCGGGTGCCGAGTGTGTCTCCGCCCGAAGCGGGGGCGATTCGGCTGCGGCTGCGCTGGTAGCGCGCCTCTACGACCGGTTTGAGTTCGGCGCCGACCAGCACGAACCGGTCGCACAGCAACGCGGAGTCGGCTGCGGCGACCTTGGCCCCGCCGACCAGGGTGTAGTCCTTGCGCGTCGAGTCCCCCGACCACAGGCCCCCGCTCGTCTTGTACACCGACCCCGAGTCACCGGCCGCGACCGACTGGCGAAATACCAGGATGTGCCGGCCGTCGGAGAGCACCTGGATGGGGAAGGTAGAGGTCAGCCGAGCCGTCGTCGACAGGAACGGATCATCCTCTCCCGGCAGCAGCTTCTCCGAGAACGACGCCTCCACCGAGCCGCGCCTCTTCACCGTCGGCATGACCGCCGTCAGCGGCGTCTCTGTGCTCACCTCGACCATCTCGGTGGGGAAGGGCAGCAGTCCCGGGTCGCTGTTCCAGTAGGCCGCATCCAGCGCTCCCCGCGCCCGGTCGGCCTGGTCCAGGCTCAGCACGCTGTAGTAGATACGACGGTCGGCCCCCACCGCGAAGGCGACGACCATGCCGTCGTGGCGGACCATTGTCGTGGAGGTGTACTCACGATCCTTGTAGACCTTCACCAGGTTTTTGTCGTGCATGAAGAGAACTCCTCACCATTAACGCTCGAGGAACGCGCGAAGCCATCCGCGCACCACAAACCAAGAGATGGTGCGGCCGGATTGAATGAATGCGTGAACACGCGCACGCGAAAGAATTTGATTTGCCCGCCCGTCAAGGGCGTGCGCGCAACAACGGCTCAAATATCACACGCCGGTACCGTGAGCCGGCGTGTGCGACTCATGCCCGGCGACGCTGTAGAGCTTCTGCCCATTCATCTGGGCAGACAGGCGCCGTCCCCCAGCTTGACTCCCTCTTTCCGTAGGACCGATGTGCATCTTGGGCGACAGCGATGCACTTCCCGCCGATACCGCCAGCCCAACACGAACCATCAACTAAGACATCACATTGCGTGGCAAATAACAACAGACAGCTTGAGTGCGCCGCGCCGATTTTCGGTTCTGCTGCGATTTCCGCATCATTGACTCGTGGTCCTTGCTATTTCAACTGTCGCTAGAAATGTGGCCTGGCCTTTTTTCGCATGGGGCACGGCCGATACCATGCAGGAGAGATGACCGTTTTGATGCAGATTTTCTGGTGATTTCACGGAGGCCCGGTTAGTCCGTAATAAGGGATCATCCACCGGCCGTAATCCGCGCCTCGCCGATACCCGTTCCGCCGACGGGCAGGGCGCCTGCGCACGGCATAACCGTCGAGGCCACCGTGGACCGGCATCGGCGGGCGCCCTGGATCGCGGCGAAGATCCGTGATCCTTCAGGAGGCCGCGGAGGAGCAGCATCGCGAGGACCGTCTTGCCGGAGCCCGGCTCGCCCAGGACGACGAGGCGTCGTGGAAGATCCGCGGGAGAACACTGGGAACGTGAAACCGGGCGGAGGCTCGGTCACCGTGGATGACCCGCGGCGCCTGACACGTCGTCGAGACGAAATCCTCTGGACGGGCCAGGGCGGTTCAGTGTCGCGGCATGCCCAGGGTGACGAGCAGATCTTCGTGAAGCTGGAACCACACGGCGTGGTAGGACGCGAGGCTGTCCGTCACGTAGTCCAGCTCACCGGACCTGGCGCGGGTGAGTGCGTCGGTGAGCCGGGCCTGATATCGCTGGAACCGGAGCATCGCCGCGTACAGATGTGCGCAGACGGCATCGGCGCGCCGGTTGAGGTCCGTGAGTCGGTCCAGGACCCGGGAGTCGTAGGCGGGGTCGGTGTGGTCGTTCAGTATCGCGACACCGTCGACGGATCGCATCTGCCAGGCCGTGCAGAGATCGAGCAGCTCCGGGTTGAGCACGAGAAAACCGTCGTACGCCTCGGTCACCGTAGCTCGGGTGCCCGCCGCGTCCAGCTCGGCGGAGATCCGCTCGGCATCCTCGATACGGCCGGCCTCGGTAAGACTCCACCCACCGAAGTCACCCGGAACATGCGTGACAAGGCCGGCCACCGCGAGATCGATCAGCTCGGATTCGACATCGGGCTCGGGGAGCCCCGCCGCTTCGGACACGCGGGCGAGACCGGCGGACCCGATACAGCGAAGCGTGTGGAGCACCAACAGGTCAACGCTGGTCGAATGGGACAGGCTCGGCACGTCGATATGCTACCCGCCGTCGTGGGAGCCGCGGACCTCACGGTCGACGTCGCCGCTTCCTGCGTACGAGCCGATGGACGGACTCTCCCGGAAGGCACGCTCATCACCATCGACGGGACCGGCGGAGAGGTCGTCATCGGCAGCCGACGGTCCCGGTGGGTCCGGGTTTCCGGTGGCCACGTCCCACAAGATGGTCTCGTCCTCCTCGGGACACCGGTGTCAGCCGAGCTTGGCCTTGACGTAGATGGGCTTGTGGTCGGAGGAGGCGGCACCCTGCGCCACATGACACCTGGTCACGCTTCCCCTGGGGGCGAAGAGGTAGTCGAGTTTGCGCTTCGAGACGCCGCCGTCCTCGCGGACGTGCTTCTCGGTCCACCGTCCGTCGCGGTCGCCGTTCTGGTCGCACTCGGCGTAGGCCGCGTAGACGGGCGCCAGGATGCGTCTCTTCACGGCGGTGCTCTGCCCGCTGTCCGGCGGGGCCAGGTTGAGGTCCCCGCCGAAGACGGCACGGTAGCCGGGCTTGGCCGCCGCCGCCAGCAACTCCTCGACCTGCCTCTTCCGGAAGGGCGCGTCGGGCTCCCTGTCGTCGTAGGACAGGCCGGCGCTGAGGTGGGTGCCGCAGACGTTGACCCTCCTGGCCGGGATCGCGGCGCAGAGCGCCATGCGCTTGACGTACCACGGCGGGGAGGTCAGCCCGTGGTCCTGGAAGGTGGCCGCGTGGTCGGCGACCGCGACGGTGACGGCGATATCGCCCCGCGGGTGTCCCTGCCGGTCGGGGGCGCAGACCTTCGGCGAGCCGTCCTTCCAGGTGAGGATCGACGAGCGCACCGTCCAGGCGCGCCCGGTCTGCTGCTCCAGCAGGCTCTCCAGCGTGGCCGTCCCACCCGAGCAGAACTCCTGCAGGAAGATCACATCCGGCTTGATCGGCTGGCTGGTCGCGTACCAGCCGACCTTCGCGGCCACCTCCCCCATGCTCCTGCCGTAGAAGAAGCAACCGGCGTTGGTGCCCGCGCAGACGTTCCAGCTCATCACCGAGATGGCGGAGGACAACGTCCGGGCCTGGGCCTGTCCGCCGAGGAGAGGAACCGTCACGACCGCCAGGGCGGCCGCCACCAGCTCCCGTGGGATCAACGCCGCCACCAGTCGTCGAGTGGGGTGACTGGAACGGCCCGCTTGTGCCGGGTCGCGAGGTACACCGACTCCACCTTCGCCGCCAGGTCCGGCGTGACGTCGGCACCTTCCAGATAATCGTCGATCTGGGTGTACTTCAGGCCGAGTGCCACCTCGTCGGGCAGCGCGGGCCGGTCGTCCTCAAGGTCGGCGGTCGGCACCTTCTCCCAGACGCTCGGTGGTGCGCCCAACTCCTGCAGCAGGGCGGCGCCTTGGCGCTTGGTCAGTCCGGTCAGCGGGGTGACGTCGACACCGCCGTCGCCGTACTTGGTGAAGAAGCCGGTCACCGCCTCGGCCGCGTGGTCGGTGCCCACGACGAGCAGGCCCAGCTGCCCGGCGATCGAGTACTGGACCACCATGCGTTCGCGGGCCTTGATGTTGCCGCGCACGAAGTCCCGCAGCCTGGGCTCATCGCCCAGCAGCTCCAACAATCCGAGCGCCGCCTCGGCGGCGACGGCGTCCGCGCTCGGCTTGACGTTCACCGTGATCGACCGGTCGGGCCGGATGAACTCCAGCGCGATCTGCGCGTCGTGCTCGTCGGCCTGCACGCCGTAGGGCAGCCGCACCGCGACGAAGGTGGCCGCATGCCCTTCGGCACGCAGCTCCTCGCTGGCGAGCTGGCACAACCTGCCGGTCAGCGTGCTGTCCTGGCCGCCACTGATCCCGAGCACGTAGCCCTTGGCCGGGGTCGACCGCAGGTAGTTCTTGAGGAAGTCGACCCGTTGCCGGATTTCGACTTTGGGGACAATGGTCGCCTTGACACCGAGTTCAGCGAGAATCTGCTCCCGTAGGTTCGCCACCCACGTACTGTACTGGCCGGAATCGCCCCGACGGCGATGTTCGATGTCGGCTGTAGGGTTCGCCGTCATGCGTACCCTTTCGCCCTGCTGATGGCCGGCGTACTCGCGAGTGTGTCGCTCACCGGTACGGAGAGGGCGGGCTCGAACGGACCCGCCCCGGCCGCTTCGACCCACAGTGCGGCTCCGAAACGCCACCAAAATGGACCGAAGGGTCTTTAAGGGCATCGCAAGGCATTTGTAAGCTTCCCGACTTATCACTGAGGGACACCGACGCCGAGGAGTCCCCCATGAGCAGCCTCCTACACCTCTCCCGCAAGCAGCCGCGACCCGATAACCCCGTGTCACGCCGCCGGCAGGCCGCCGTCGCCGTGACCGGCACCCTCCTGCTGAGCCTGACCGGCGCCGTTTCACTGGCACAGCCGGCGGCCGCCGCGTCCGCACCGTTGAAAGGCGCCGGAGCCTGCGCGAACATCGACGTCGTCTACCGGCCCCAGTCCGCGTTCCCCGACACCAGCCGGGGACGTTTCGACTTCAGGGCGCAGGCGACCACCATCGAGACAGCGGTTCTGTGTCTCGTCAACGCCGAACGGACCGGCCTGAAGCCGCTGCAGAGATACCTCTCGCTGGGCAAGAAGGGTGCCCCCACACTCGCCGACGCCGCGGCCAGGCACGCCGCGGACGCCGTCAGACTGCGCTGGTGGGGAAAGGTGGAGCCGGGTAAGAACTGCCGCCCCGTGCAGGGCAACCCCGGCCAGTGCGACCCGCACATCAACCCGCAGACCGGCTCGACCCCGCTGAGCCGCGCCCAGGCGGTGGGCTACGGTCGCCGCTGCGCCTCGTTCTCCGTCGGCGAGAACACCTACGCGGGGTGGGGAACCTCTTCTGTCACGCCGCGGGCGGCTGTCACCTGGTGGATGAACAGCAAGCCACACCGCGACACCATCCTCAACCCGGCTTACACCGAGCTGTACACCAAAGCGGTCTGGGGAAGCGCGGATCCGGCCGCCGGGTCCATCACCCCGGCCGCGACCTACGTGCAGATGTTCGGACGCTGCGGCTGACGCCGCCGTCCGTCATGCCGAGCCACCCGGCGACGAGCTTTGAGAGTCCGCAGCCACGGTGCGGTCGGCCGACGACGTACGGCCCGGAAAGGGGTCATCGCCGTGCATGGAGATCATTTTGCTAGGAGGTCTCGGCAGGGTTCGCGGCCATGCGTACCTTTTTCACCCTGCTGATGGCCGGCGTGCTCGCGAGCATGTCGCTCATGATCAGTGGCAGACGTCCGGACAGGGCCACAGCTTTCCGGCTGTAATGCGGGCGATACTTTCAGCGATGTCGTGGCAGGGACACGCGAGAGACTCCACCCACAGGCCCCTCTGACGAGAGCAGCACATGTCGAAATCAAAGAGGAAAAGTGCTGCTCGCCCGAATATGCAACAAATCCGCCAGGACACTCCGCCCGACGACCCGCCACCGAAAAGTCTGGGTGAAAAACTACTTTCCGGCCCTCGTTTCATTCTTGCCACTGTACTGACCGTGGCGATCGGCGCAGCCATTCCCAAGATAGTGGAGATATCCTCGGAGCGACTTCTCCCTGATATCCATGCGGTGGCCAAAGAGGATGAGACCGGCATCAACGACTGGTCTCAAGTGACCGCGGACGCCATTGACTTCAGGACGGCACGACAGCTGTCCAGTGGCGGCGAGCTCTTCAACGACCCCGCCGTCAAAGCGCGTCTGGTCAAGGCCAACCTGCAGGGGGCGAAGCTGATCATCGAAGGATCTCGGACGGAAGCCATCAGAATTGTCGGCATACGGGCCAGGGTCCTGAAGGTTACCCCCGTCATATCAGGAACATTATTCCGATACGGCCCCCAAGGAGCAGAAAAGAGCTTAAAGGTGGGCTTCGACCTGAAGTCGCCGAATCCTATCGCACGGGAAGTGCTGGATTCACTCTCGCCAACCGTCAAGCTCGGCGCATATTACTTCGCCTCGCAGAGCGAACTGCTCAAGAAGGGCGAATCCAAGGTGTTCGAGATAACCACCATCGCAGGACCGCATACGTATGAGTGGGATATCCAGATAGACCTGGCGGCACAAGGAAGAACGTGGTCCATACATCGCCCGGACAAGCCTTTTCGCGTTTCAGGACTGTCCGGAAAATACGTTCACCAGTACGATTACACGCTGGGTCCCAACCGCTGGGATCGTATCAAAATTAAGTGAGGCGGGGATGTGAGGGTGAGCACCGGCCTCCGCATGGCCATACTTGCGATTTCAGGACTGGCCTCCTTCGCTCTGTCGCAGTACGTGCTGCGCGCAGCGGCGCCGGAAATCATGAAGGACGGCACGGGCGTCAACATACACTCGAAAGCCGAACTGCTCCAACTGCTCCCCGGACTGGGAGACATCGCCGGACTGTCCGGGGCGTCGGACGAAAGGTGGATGGATGGTTTTGGTCACGTAAACCTCTACGACTGTCTTCCGAACCTGAACGAAAGTACCGTCGACATTGCCCCGCCATACATCGAGGCGGAGTTCACAATGGAGAACAGAGGTTTGGTGTCCATTGCATTTGGTCGTATCGCACCAGCCGACGTCAAAAAGGCTCAGGACGCGCTCCGCGAGCCGAAAGAGCTCTGCTCCGAAAAGGGTTCAAGATACGGAGAGTACGGATCCGACGGTCTTTGGACGTTCGCCCGGCATTCTATCTCACCTTTGGGCGACGCCTCGCTCGCATACAAATACAACCATGAACCGGACTCGACGGCGTACCGAAGCAGTGAGGGGCAGGTGGTGTACACGATCTCAAACGGCTGGGGCCTGACCGCCGTCACCGACGAGGCATCCGGTGCGGCACTGAATTCGTTGCTGCCCCTGATACTGGCTCGCCTGGACGGAGCGGTTGGCACGAAGTTCCTGCGATGAGCCTGCCCAGGAGGGCTCTTGGGGCGCCCGATGACGGCTCCGGTCGAAGCGACCGCGCCCAACCCTTGTGACCTCTCGTTCTGAGAGGTGGTCCCGGCGGTAATGACCCCACCACCTGCAGCCGCGACCTCGCCGAGTCTCTGCGCCGGCGGAACCCTGGAATCTTACAGGTTCCCAGGATCACAGCCAAGCGGTAGTTGTTACTTAATCGCTGCATGCATCCCAGGGTTAACGCATCGAAAGGCGCTTACGTGAACTCCGCGAAGACCGGCAAAGCGACCAAAAAACTCTCCGTGTTTTCCCGTATCGCTCTGGCTTTGGCCGGGGCCATGGCGACCGTGATCATTCCCAGCGCGACGGTTCCCAGCGCGGCGGCCGCCTCCGCGTCGGCTCTGGGCTGCCAGTCGACGTACGCCGTCCTGACGCATGCCAATGGGAACAAGAGTTCCTGGCGCTGCAGTGGCAGGTACTACACGAATGTCAAAGCCTCCAGCTTCTCCGCGGGGGGATGGTCCGGCACGATCAGCGCACAGGGTTCAAACGGTCTCTGGTTCTACCGCTACTTCTGCGACTTCAATGTCATAAATTTGAGCGGCATATTCGTTGAGTACGTCGAACTTTCGGCGACGAAGGCACCTCACTGCTCGTAGCAGCGCGGCACTTCGTCACCTGCTTTGCCCGGGTGACCGACCCCGCCCTCCAGAGAGGGCGGGGCGATCGTGCTCGCGCCGGCCACCGGGGGCGAGTTGCGGCCCGCCGCGGCAAAACCCCGAGGGGTTAAAAAACCCGAATGACGAGACGATCAGCTCGTCTCGTCATTCGGGCCGGGATCGGATCGGGCGCCTGAGTCCCGATTGACCGGTCAGCGTGTCAGCGCAGGACCCACAACTGCCAGAAGGGGTGGTCCGAATCGCACCTGGAGTCGCTCGCGTAGCCGCTGCGCTCCAGTGCGGCCCCCTTGTCCAAGCACCGCAAGTAGGACGAGAACGTGTCGTAGTACCGCCACGTGGCCAGGACGGATTGCGCGGAGGTGGCAGTCGACGACGCGGCCGAAGCCGTGCCGGCCCCGATTCCTCCCACTCCTACTGTCATGAACAGGGTTGTGCCAAGTACGGCTGCACGGATCCTTGCTCGGCTTTTCATGGCCTCTCCAAGATCGCAGGGACTTGTCGCAGGCGACGCTACCCGCTCCTCGCGATCATGCCAATGCTTGATCAAACGCTTGATCAAAAACCTTGAGGCCGCCATCTCGGCCAGAAGCACGACCCGGGCGGCGGCGCCCCGGCCGTCGACGTACTCGTGCAACAGCACGATCCATCCCTCTACCTCGCCGCTCCACCGTAGGCGGGGCGGCAGTGCGGCGCTCCTCAGGGAAGCCACTCCCGCAGTCCGGGGAGATGCCCGAGTTCCGACTCGATGCGTTGCCTGTCGTCGGTGCTGAGCTCCAGACCGCGCAAGTCGGCGGCCCACGGATCGGTGGGCTCGCCGAGGATCACTGCCAGGTCGATGAGGTGGCACAGGGCGATGCCCCGCTCGACCACCGGAGCATCCGCGCCGTGCCTGCGCAGCGCGGACTTGAGCGCACGGAAAGCCTGCAGATCATCGTTCTTGAACTCGCGCAGGATCCGGACGTTGTCGAGCGCCCTGGCCAGGCCCGTCAGCTTCTTCGAGCCGCCGTACTCCACTTCGACCGGCTCGTCGCGCTGGATGAATATGATCGAGTTCCCGGACGGATCCATCAGCGTGAACCGGGACGCGCCCGGCCGGTAGCGGGTGATCCGCGGAAGGCCGGAACTCAGCACCTTTCCGTAGACCCGGCGCATCGCCCCGACGAACGCCGCGTGGTACGGCGCCACGGCGTCGACCATGACCAGGCAGCCTCCGGACTCCTCCCGGGCCGGGTCCAGCCCCTTGGGCGCCGGGCCGAAGTGCAGTTGGAATCCGCTCAACCGCAGCGCCAGATAGACATAGGGCTTGCTCTGTTTGTAGGTGGCTTCGAACCCCAGCGCCTCATAGAACGCCAAGGTGTTCTCCACCGACGCGCACGGCATCAACGGCACCGTCGTCTCGTTCGGCCGAAGCGCAGTCTCACTCACGTCATTCCACCTTCCGGGTCGTCCGACGAGGCTTGCACCCTTCGGCGAAACTCGCACATGGATCGTTCCCGGCCGGTGTGCGCCAGTCCCGAAGCGCGCCTGGGACATACCTTCGGGGCCCATCGCGCGGCCCAGACCGGAATCCCCAGCCTGGGAACGACCGGCGGGCCTGCCGGTCGGCCCGACCTCCGCCCCCGTGGTTGGAGGTCGGGTGACTCTCGTACAGCAATCCCGCTACTCGCGGGTGCACGCCGGAAAGACGTGCCGGCCGATTCGGAGGGCTACGAGACGTCCACTCCGCTGCCGCTACCGCGGTCGTCGAGGACGAGGGCGGCCCGTCCGTTGACGGTGTAGCGGATGTGCGTGACCTCGGGGGTGTGGATCACTCTGGTGGGCGTGAGCTCGATCGCCTCCTTCTCGGCGAGGTCGAGGCCGGCGTCGAGCAGGCGCATCCCCGTGCCGAGTACGGCCGGGACGATATGCAGTTCCAGCTCGTCCAGCAGCCCGGCCTGGAGCACCTGGCGTAGCAGGCTCCCCCCTCCGGCGACCGCCACGTTCTTACCCCGCGCGGCGGCGCGTGCCTGCTCCACGGCGCTGGCGATACCGTCGGTCACGTAGGTGAAGCTCGTCCCGCCCTGACGCACCAGGGTCTCGCGGGGGCGGTGGGTCACGACGAACACCGGCGCGCGAAACGGCGGCTCGTCACCCCAGGGAACCTCGCCTCCGTCCGCCATGTTCCGCCCCATGACGTAGGCTCCGGCGGCCTCGAACGACTCGGCGATGATGTCGGAGTTGACGTCCTGCTCACCACCCGCGAAGCCCTGCCGCTCGCGCCAGGCCATGGCGCCGATCACCCACCGGGTGACCCGGAAGAAGCCCGCGGCCTCCGCCGACTCCATCCAGTCCCTCGCCTCGCCGCTGTGCCGCGGGCCGGCGTAGTGGCCGTCGAGTGACACCGACATCTGTGCCGTCACCTTTGTCATGTCGCTTCGCTCCTGTTCCGGCGGCCCCTGGGTGGGACCCGCTCGGTAGAGAGTCGGAGCCGCGGACCGGATCTCTACCTGCCCGCGCCGATATTTTGCCGCCGTTCGAACCCCGCCGCCGGATCGCGCCCGGTGGCCACACCCCACAGGATGACCCTGCCCTCGCCGTACAGCCGACCGGACGAGGTGGGCGGCCCGGTCACGAGGCCGCGCGTCCTCGACCGGTTTCCCGTCGAGCCGCGTCACCCAGGTCTCGTCCGCGGTCATCTCCTACCGGCGCGTGACCTCCCACTACGACGCGACGCCGGTGTCGTCCGCGGCGCGGGGACGCCCGGCATGGCGGACGGCCCCGGCGAGGAAGATCAGGATCGCCCCCGCGAGGTAGAGGAGCCCGGCCGCGGCCGCCAGCCACGGGACCATGTCCGAGTACCGCCCCACCTGCCCCTCCCGTATCCGCAGGCCGGTTTCCGGTGCCAGCAGGCCGAAGAGAAGATAGAGCACCGTGTACGGCCCGAGCCCCAGCACCACGACGGCCCGCGCTCCCGCGCTCCCGGCCCGCCGCCACGCCAGGACCGCCATGGCCAGCGTGACCACACCGGCCACGGCGTAGCTCCACATGTACCACTGGAGACTGCTCACCGTTATCTCCAGGGAGGTGTCCACACCGTAGCCGGGCTTGTAGCCGGCCGCCAGCTCCCGCTGAAGGGGAGGCAGGAGAACGAGGGCGACTGCCGCGATCGCCAGCTCGCACACGGACGCCGCCAGCAGGCACATGGCGGCACGCCCCGCACGCCGCGTCCTCCATCCCCTCACCGCCACTCCCTTCACAGAGCGATCATGGGAGAGTTCTCTTGGAAGACGCTTGCGGATCGCTGCCTCAGCCGCCGGCGCCACCACACGGCGGCCCCCCTTCCACCGTGAACGCCGGAAGGCGCATGGGTTGCCGCCGTTCGCTCACCTCGCCAGACGCTGTGCGAGATCGACCAGCTCCGGCAGGCGCAGCACCCGCTCGCCGGCCCCTGGCAGGGGGACGTGCAGAGGTTCGGTCCAGCGCACGGGGATGGCGTCGGCTCCGTAGAGCGCACCGGCGAGACCGCCGGTGACCGCGGCAACGGTGTCGGTGTCGCCGCCCAGGTCGATCGCGACGCGTACTGCGTCCGCATAGCTGGAAGTGGTACGCAGTGCCCAGAGCGCCGAGCCGAGGCAGGGCCAGACGGCACCGTTGAACTCGGTGGCCTCCCCGGCATCCCAGCCGCCACCACCGCACATCTCGTTCTCCTTGCCGGGAACGGGAAACGCGTCCTTCCACCGGGCCGAAGCGCGCCTTGTACAGGTCGAGCAAGGCCAGGTGAGACGGGACAACTTTTTCGTGGTGACTGGAAATGATGCTTCATCCGCGCACATAGGCAGGGTTGTCCGTTAAGTGAGTTGATGAGGAGAGTTGCCATGGGACCGCCCGTGGATGACGAGCGGCTGGTCAGATTCGAGGCTGTCTACAACCAGGCCTACGGCCAGATCACGGCCTATGCCGCGCGCCGCTGTGATTCGCCGCAGGACGCCGCGGACGTTGTGGCGGAGACCTTCACCACTGCCTGGCGGCGGGTGGACGAGCTACCGGAGGGAGAGGAGGCCACGCTCTGGCTGTACGGCGTGGCGCGCAAGATACTGGCCAACCACTACCGAGGTGACAACCGTCGACGGGCACGCCGTGTCGGGCTCGATGCCAAGATGGCCGACCTGTATGGGGACTCCCCGGACAGCAAGGTCGAGCTCGAAGCGATCGGCCAGGTCTTCCGCACCCTGTCCGACGATGACCGCGAACTGCTGTCGCTGGTCGCCTGGGAAGGCCTGGATCGCGAGGAGATCGCGACAGCACTCGGGGTGTCGCGCAATGCCGTACGCATCAGGCTTCACCGTGCCCGCAGGCGCTTCTCCCGAGCCCTCGCAGAGGCCGGTGTCCGCTTCACCGCAGAGAGCCGGTTGGTACCGGCGGAAAGGCCGCTATGAAGAACATCGACGAGATCGAGATGGTGAAGTCGCTGGCCAGGGTTGAACCGGGCAGGCAGGGAGGTAGCCCGGCCGACGCGGAGGCGCGGGCGTTGCTGGCCGCGATCACCTCGGAAGAGCCGGGCACGGTGACGAGGACCCGCGGGTATGCCCCTCGACGGCTTGCCCTGGGATTGGCGGCCGCGGTCGTGCTCGCCACGGGTGCGGTGCTGGGCCCGAGCCTGCTGGAGGACGGTTCCGGAGTGTCGACCTCCTGGGCCGTCACCAAGGCTGCCAACGGGATGGTGACCATTCAGGTCCGTGACTTCCGTGATGCCGCGGGGTTGGAGAAGCGGCTGAAGGACCTCGATGTTCCCGCCATCGTCGACTACGTTCCCTGGAGACAGCGATGCCGCCAACCACGCGGCAAGCACGTGACGGACATCCCCCAAGGTCTGTACAGCCGACCGGAGAACATCCCCGGCGAGAAGCACGGCTGGCAGATGCGGATCGACACCAAGCTGTTCAGACCGGGCCAGACCTTCGTCTGGACCATCAGCGCCCCTGAGAGCGGGGAAAGCAGCAGCACCAGCACCTATCTCATGGAGGGGCCGGTGGCGTCCTGCGTACCCGTGCCTGCCCCCGACCCGAGGGAGATCAAATCGAAATTCCGGAGTGCGACGCTCAAAGGCCGCTCGCTGGAGGGGTTCCGCGTGGACGAGAAGACCGTCGGCGAGGTCCTGCCGGAGCTCAAGAAGCGTGGCAGGAAGGTCCTCTTCCTGATCATCTCCATCCCACCGGGGAACCCCGGAGGTTTCGGTGAGGAGCGCACGCAGGAGGAGCCCGTCGGCGACGACTGGATCGTCTGGGAGGCGGAGGAGAACGCCAAGGGGGTGATCCGCCTGCTCGTCACCGAAAAGCGCTACGACAGGAACCCCGTCTACTGAGGCTCGCGAGACACCGCCATCACCGATTAAAACCCGGTGGACACGCTGCTCGCGGAGACCGTACGGCCTAGTCCCCCCATGACTCCCGCCGCCCAGAGCGCTACGCCGATGTAGAGAACCTGCTCGGGGATGCGCTCCTCTAAGGAGTCCAGCCGCCGGTCCGGCACGATTTTCTGTCATATTCCGGCCACCTCCGCGAAGCTGTCGAACTACCACGCCAGCGACGGCGTCTATGTGACCGACAACCACACGTTGCGAGACGAGGCTGCGATGGCGACCCCCCTGCTTCCTGGCGACCCTCGGCAACTGGGCTCCTATTGGCTGGCACGGCGGCTTGGTGCCGGTGGTCAGGGCGTCGTCTACGAGGGGTATGACAGCGCGGGCGGGCGGGTGGCGGTCAAGGCGCTGCGCGGCGCCGTCATCACCGCCTACCACCGCGACCAGTTGCGCCGGGAGGTGGCGGCGCTGGGCCGGGTGGCGCCCTACTGCACGGCGCGGATCATCGAGGTCAATCTCGATCATGTGCCGCCGTACCTGGTCAGTGAGTACGTGCCCGGGCCGGATCTGCACAACGGGATCAGGCAGCACGGCCCGTGTGACGACGGCGAGCTGACCCGGCTGGCGATCGGCATCGCGACCGCTCTGTGCTCCATCCACCGGGCGGGGGTGACCCATCGGGACTTGAAACCGGCCAACGTGTTGCTGGGCCCGGACGGGCCCCGCGTCATCGACTTCGGCATCGCCCGCACCGAGGAGATGTCGAGCAGCACGACCGGGCTGATCAAGGGCACGCTGCCGTGGATGGCGCCGGAGCTGTTCCAGGGCCAGAGCGTCTCGCCTGCCGTGGATGTGTGGGCGTGGGGAGCGATCGTGCTGTTCGCCGCGACGGGCACGCCGCCGTTCGCCGGTGAGTGGCCGCAGATAGCTCACCACATCCTCAACCACCACCCCGACACCTCGGTCCTGGATGAGCCGCTCCGCCATCTGGTGGAGCGGGCGCTGGCCAAGGACCCCGCGGATCGGCCGAAAGTCGAGGACCTGCTCCTTGGCCTGGTCGGCGTGGCGGATCTGGCCACGGCCGAGAAGGAGGCCGCTGCCGGACAGGCGACCGCGGCGCAGTCCCGGGGCGAGCCGGCGGAGGAGGTGTTCGCCCGTCTCGGTACGAGCGCGCAGGAGGCCGTCCCCCGGATGTTCCTGCGCCTGGTCGCCCCCGGCGAACACGCCGAGGACAGCCTGCGCTCGGCCCGCGGAACCGACTTCGCCGACGGCCAGACCAGCGAGCAGGACATCGAGCAGGTCCTGCGGGCCTTCACCGAGGCCGAGATCCTCACCTGGCAGGACGATCTGGTCATGCTCTCCAGCGCCGCGCTGATCCGGGCCTGGCCCCGCCTGCGCGAATGGGTGGAGGCCGAACGTGAGGGCTTGAGCGTCCATCAGGGCTTTGCCGGCGCGTCCCGGCTCTGGGACGACCACGGCCGCAAGAACAGCGACCTGTTTCAGGGAACGGCCCTGACCCGCGCACAGTCCTGGACGGCCACCGCCCGCCGTCTCACCCTCAACCACACCGAGCAGGCATTTCTCCATGCGTGTGCGGCGCTTGCCCGCCGCCGGGGCCGCCTTCGCGCTCTGCTGAGTGCGGTGCTGGCGATCCTGCTCCTGCTGGCCGGCACCACGGCGGCCATCGCGGTCGTCCAGGGCCGGAGCCTGCAGGACAGGAACCTGACCATCTCCCGGCAACTGGAGCAGGCCGTCGGCACCCGTGTGGCGGGACTGGCCACCACGATGCGCCGTGCCGATCCGCTCACCGCCAAACGGCTCGCGGTCGCCGCGGCGAGCCTGGCACCCGGCAGTCACGAGGCCCGCCACGCCCTGCTGACGCTGTACAACCAGGCCGAGCAGTACACCTACGGCCCACCCGGGGTCGAGGGATGGCGTTCGGACGGTGATGGCACCGGCCACCTGCGGGTCTATGCCCGAGGCAACGAGGTGAAGGTCGCCGACGTCGACGCGCGCACGGTGATCCGGTCGTTCACCTTCCCCGGCAAGCCCTTGGACACCCGGCTCCTCGCCGGGCCAAGCCTCAGCGGTGACGGCAAGGTCCTGGCACTGCTCCAGCAGGACCGCACCATCACCCTGTTCGACACGGCGACCGGACGGCCCCGGCCGGTGACCTTCCGCGCTCCCACGGTGTTCTTCGGCCTGGACACCACGGGCGAACGACTGCTGATCTCCGAGGAGGCCGGTACCGGCCTGTGGGACACCTCCTCCGGCAAGCGCCTGGTAAAGATCCCCTACCTGCTGGCATCGGCCGAGATCACCCCTGACGGGCGGTATCTGATCACCCCGCGCGAGACGTCGCTGGACTTCTGGGACCTGCGCACCGGCCGTAAGGCACGCACCCTGCGGCTGGTCACCGGCACGGAAGAGATCTCGAGGATCACGCTCAGCCCCGACGGCAGGCTGCTTGCCCTGAGACAGGGCAAGCGGTTGGGGGTCGTCCCCTTCGCCCGGCTGGATCCGTCCGAGGTGAGGTGGCGGACCATTCGCCAGTCCGCCCGCAACGAGGGGATCATCTTCAGCGCCAACAGCAGGTACGTCTCCTTCAAAGGCACCATCTGGGACACCAAGGACATCTCGGTCTGGGGGGATGCCGGGGGCTATGACGATCAGCCGATCTTCACGTACGCCAACACCGAATGCTTCCAGTACGTGTTCGGGCCCGGTGACCGCACCTTGCGGTGTGTCGAGGACGCCGACCTTTCCGCCGTCGTCGTGGTGTCCCTCGCCGCGGTCCTCGGCCCGGTCCCCCTCCACCCCGACGGCTATGGCATCAGCGCGGCGCTCAGCGACGACGGTTCGACCCTCGCGGTCGGAGACCACAACTCGGTGGCGATCTGGGATCCCATCACGATGGCACGCCGGAACACGCTCCCCATCAGCTGGCAGCCCGGCGCCGGACAGCCACTGTCCCGAGACGGCCGGCTCCTGGCCGTTATCACCGGGAACGGGGGCATCGACATCTGGGACGTGGTCTCCGCGACCAGGAGAACCACCCTGGCCACCCGGCATCAGCTGAGCGACTCCCCCTTCGCGTTCTCGCCCGACGGCAGGACCCTGGCCGTGCTCACCAAGGACGACACCGGAAAAGAAGCATCCCTCCTGGAACTGTGGGACGTCGCCTCGGGAACCCGGCGCGCCGCGGTCTCCGGACGACCCGCCGCCGGGCAATTCGAGCCCTTCGGCATCTACACCGCGGTCTATCGGATCCTGTTCAGCCGCGACGGGCGCACCGTCGTCTCCGCCCCGGACCAGGGCGTCATCGAAACCGCCACCGGCAAGCGACTGGTCCCCCCCAACCCGGGTGTGAGCCAACCCATGACGCTGAGCGCGAACGGACTCCTCGCGAACAACCACTACCACGGCAGGCTCACGCTCTGGGACGGCCGGTCGCTCCAGCGGGTGGGGACGGCGACCATCGGCGGCGCCCCCGCGGCCTTCTCACCCGACGGGCATCTGCTGGCCGTGGCAGACGGAAGCAACCAGGTCCGGCTGTGGGATGTCACCACCAGCCGGCCTCTCGGACTTCCGCTCGCCGGCTTCTTCCACCCGAAAGATTCCCTTGGGGTCAGCTCTCTCAAGTCGCTGGGCTTCGCCCCGGATGGGTCGGCCGTGCTCGCCATCGACTCCCGAGGCCGTCTCCGCACTCACCTCATCGCCCCCGACAAGATCAAGACGGTGCTGTGCGCCCAGGCCGGCCCCCTGTCCGAAGCGGACTGGAAACGCCACATCCCCGAACTTCCCTACCGAAAGACCTGCTGACAATGCCAGAACCCAGTGCTTCGATCGCGTCCTTCTGGGATGCCTTCGCCGCCTCCTTCGACGAGGAGGCCGACCATGGTCTTCACGATCCCGAAGTCAAGGCCGCGTGGGCAGAGCGCCTGCGCTCGTGGATTCCTCCTTCGCCTGCCGATGTCCTGGATCTGGGGTGCGGCACCGGCTCGTTGTCCTTGGTGCTCGCCGAGCAGGGCCACCGGCCGGTCGGGGTGGATCTGGCGCCACTGATGGTCGAGCAGGCCCGGCGCAAGCTCACCGCGGCCGGCTTCGATGCGCCGATGATGGTGGGTGACGCGAGTGACCCGCCCGCGCAGGCGGGGACGTCCTTCGATGTGATCCTCTCCCGTCACCTGCTGTGGACCCTGCCCGATCCACAGGAGGCGTTGCGCCGATGGATCGGCCTGCTGCGCCCTGGCGGGCGCCTGGTCCTCATCGAGGGACGCTGGGCGACCGCCGAACCGGCTGAGGGCCAGTCCTACGAGGTCGGATCCGAGGCGATGCCGTGGATGGGCGGGGTCGAGGCCGAGCAGCTTGTGCAGGCACTGCGACCGCTGGTGAAGACGTTGCGCGTCGAGCCGCTCCTCGATTCGATTCTGTGGGGGCGGCCCATCCAAGACGAGCGATATGCCGTTATCGCCTTCGCGTAGCCGGAAGTGGTACGCAGGGCCCGCCGACGAACTTGGACTGGAAGTAGTTGTAGACGGTGTTCACCGACACCTCGGCGGCCGCGGCGACCTCGGCGATCGTGACGTGCTCGAAGCCGCGCTCCACGAACAGGCCGATGGCCACCTCGTAGATACGCTGCCGGGTCTGCCGCTTCTTGCGCTCCCGCAGCCCTTCGGTCATGTTCCGAAGCCTACTTCAAACTTTAAGTCCATTGCAGTTTTGCAATGGACTGCGGTTTCTTCGGCGGCATGCCCACACCGGATCATTTCCGCCCTGAGGGCCGGACATGATCGCCCGCAGCCGTACTGTACGTCCCGCGCGTCCGGATCACTGCTCATTATCGAGAGCGATGCTCTTGACTCGTACACACCCATGCGAGAGCATTGCTCTCATAAAGGAACACTGCTCTAAAGGAGTGTCATGAAGGTTCTCTACGCCGGCCCGTCGATCGAGCGCCTGCATGAGGAGTACGCCAAGAAGGGGCGACTCGACGAAAACGCACCCGTCAAGTCCTCGGCCTCGATCGTCATCGACGCCCCCGCAGAAAAGGTCTGGAAGCTGCTCGCCGACATGAACGACTGGCCGGAGTGGCGCTCGGACGCGTACGTCGTCGAGCTCGGCGAGATGAAGCCGGACGCAACCTTCCGCTGGAACATCCAGGGATCGGCGATCAGGTCGACCTTCGCCGTGGTGGAGCCGGAGCGGGAACTCGCCTGGACCGGTGTCGCGATGGGCTACATCAAGGCCGTCGACCGGATGCGGCTGGACGTGACCGAGAACGGGCGGACGCGCGTGACCATCGAGGAGTCCATGTCCGGCCCCCTGCTGACGCTCTTCTACAGCAGCGCCAAGCTCCGCAAGGGCCACGAAGACATGCTCCGCATGCTGAAGACGGCGGCCGAAGGCTAACGCATTGCGGGTGGTCGCCCCCGGCGACGGCCATCGGGGCACGGGTGGATGCTCAGGACTCACGGAGCGCCGATGGGTATTCGGGGCGTCGGCTGCTTCAGAGCGACTGCTCAATTATGGTGGCCGGCCATGAGATTCCTCATCGTCGGTGGCAGTGGTTTTCTCGGCAGCGAACTCGTCCGGCAGTGTCTGGTGGCCGAGCATGAGGTGGCTGCGACCTACCTGACCCGATCAGGAGAGACCGCGGGTGTCGAGTGGTCGCCGCTCGATGTGCGCCGACGAGAGGACGTCGACGCGCTGATCGACGCATTTCAGCCAGAGGTGGTCATCAACGCCACGTACCGGCAGACAGACTGGGCGACCACGGCGACTGGAGCCGTGAACGTGGCTCTCGCTGTCGCCGCGACAGGTGGGCGCCTGGTCCATGTGTCCAGCGACACGGTCTTCTCCGGTGCCGCGATTCGCTATGACGAGACGTGCGCCCCTGACCCGATCACCCCGTATGGTGCGGCCAAGGCCGCTGCCGAGACAGCGGTGAACGCGATCGCGCCAACCTCGGTGATAGCCCGGACATCCCTGATCATTGGCGACGGTGATTCCCCGCACGAGGCGCTGGTGCATTCACTGGCCACCGGCAAGACGAGAGGAATGCTGTTCACCGACGACGTGCGATGTCCCGTGCATGTCGTCGATCTCGCTGCGGCGCTCCTCGAACTTGCCGCATCCGAGTATCACGGCATCCATCATGTCGCTGGAACCGATGCGGTAAGCCGATACGAGCTGGGGCTGCTCATCGCCCGACGCGATGGACTCGACGCGGACCAACTACCTTCAGGCCGGCGAGCAGACACCAACGTGCCCGGCCCGATAGACGTGCGCTTGGAGTGCGGCATGACTCAGCGACGGCTTCGGACCAGGCTGCGTGGCGCGCGGCAGTTTCTGGGGTGACGTTCACCGGTGATCGCGACCTTCTCATGATGAAGATGGTCAGCGTGCAGGTTGCCTACTGTGTTCCGGTCGGGCCCGGGTTTGGGCCAATCAGTAGGACTCAGTGCCGGTTTCGATGCACGCCCCCCAATCGTCGCTTAGCGCTGTGTTCCTGAATGGAGTCAAAGATCCCTGCTGACCTGGGGTGATGACGGTCTCAGCGGGGATTGCCATGCCGAAACTGCTGCATGCGCGTCCACCGATGGACGCCGAAGAGAAACGACAGATCTGCAAGCCGGCCGGGGCCCGTCATGCCCCGGCCGACT